>ONGV01000336.1 GCA_900317445.1 uncultured Eubacteriales bacterium
AAAAAGACAGCTATAAATAAAGACCAGCAAATTATGATAGGAAAACCAAGAGTTTATCCAGAAAAACTTGTAAATGCATTAAAATCTTATTTTGAAGGAAATAAAGATGTAAGAGCAGCCTTTTTAGTAGAATATTCTAATGGAGAGGATAGACCTCACTCATTAGTAATTGTTGATACAGAAGGGGATATGGAAACCCTTGTTAGAGAAGCTTCAATAGCTGCAAAAGGTTCATTAGAAGATGGAAATTATGTTGAATTTATGGAACTTGATTTGTCAAATACTATAGGAGTTCATGTAATAAATAGTGAAATACCTTTTTATAAAAGAGAAAACTAAAAAAAGTAGTAAAAGAAGTTTTTTGCTAAAGCTAATTAATTTTTTAGTTAATTAGCTTTAGCTCTTTTTTTCTGTAGGAAAGTATAATAAATAATAAAACATTGTAAAATTGTTAAAAAAGAATATATAATAATGTTAAACCATATTAATGGAGTTGATGTTATGTTAGTTGAAAATATAATAAAAGAGCATAAAGATTTTTTTCTTTCAAATAAAACTTTAGATATTAATTTTCGAATTGAACAACTTAAAAAGCTAAAAATTTCATTAAAAGCTTATGAAAATAAATTAACTAGGGCATTAAAAAAAGATTTAGGTAAAGGTAGATTTGAAAGCTATTGTTGTGAAATAGGCTTTGAATTAAATAGTATTACTGATACAATTAAAAATTTAAAGAAGTGGACAAAACCTAAAAAAGAGAAAACACCTTTTTATTTGTTTTCCTCAAAAAGTCTTATTTTAAGAGAGCCCTATGGAACTGTTCTTATAATAGGTCCATATAACTATCCTGTGCAGCTTGTATTAGAACCTTTAATTGGAGCAATAGCAGCAGGAAATTGTGTTGTTTTAAAGTTTTCAGAATTAACCCCAAATGTTTCAAGTGTTTTAAAGGAAATGATTTCTTTTACCTTTAGTAGTGAGTATATAAGAGTTATTATTGGAGATGAAAAAGTAGGTAATGAATTAATTCATGGAAATTTTGATTATATCTTTTTTACAGGAAGTGAAAGAGTAGGGAAGATAGTAATGAAAGCAGCTGCAGAAAATCTAACACCAGTAACTTTAGAACTTGGAGGAAAAAGTCCTGTTATTGTAGATGAAACTGCAAATTTAAAAGTTTCAGCACAAAGAATAATATGGGGAAAAACCCTTAATGCAGGACAAACTTGTGTAGCACCAGATTATCTTTTAGTTCATGAATCTATAAAGGAAAAACTTATTAAAGAGCTTATTTATACACTTGAAGATTTTTATGGAAAGGATATACAAAAAAGCATGGATTTTTGTCGTATAGTTAATGAAAAACATTTTTATCGTATAAAACATATATTAAATGAAGATGAAAAATATATTGTTTTTGGAGGAAAAACAGATTATAAAGAAAACTATATAGAACCAACTATATTAGAACTTCCTTCTTTTAATGGAGCTTCAATGAATGAGGAGATTTTTGGTCCTGTTCTTCCTGTAATAAGCTATAATAATATTAATGATGTAATTTCTGAAATAAGAAAAAGACCTAAGCCATTAGCTTTATACTTATTTACATCAAGTAAAGAAAATGAAAAACTTATAGTATCATCTATTTCTTCTGGAGGAGTATGTATAAATGATACTATAAGTCATCTTATAAATCCTAATCTTCCCTTTGGAGGAGTTGGAAATTCTGGAATAGGAGCTTATCATGGAGAATATAGCTTTAAGACCTTTTCTCATGAAAAAAGTATATTAAAGAAAAAAAATAAGCCAAATTTAACTATGATTTACCCTCCATATAAGGGTAAACTATATCTTGTAAAAAAGATTTTTAAATAATGTTTTAAAATAAAGGGAGATGATGTTTTGGAAAGAATAAAAGAATATCTAAAAAATAATATTCTTATATGCGATGGAGCTATGGGAACATATTATTCTGAAATTACAGGAAATGATGCAGAATACTGTGAATTTGCAAATATAAATAATAAGGAAGTAATAAAAAGAATACATAGTGAATATATTGAAGCAGGGGCAAAGCTTATAAGAACAAATACCTTTTCAGCTAATACTTTAGCTCTTGAAGTTTCTAGAGAAAAGGTTAAAGAAATAATAAAAAATGGAATAGAAATAGCAAAAGAAGCTGCAGAAGATAAAGACATTTATGTTGCAGGAAGTATAGGACCAATAAGATTAGAGGGATTAGAAGACGAAGAGGATAAAATATTAGAAGAACTTAAATTTGTAGTTGATTGTTTTTTAGAAAATAATATTAATATATTTGTTTTAGAAACTTTAAGTAATACTACATATATTAAGGAAATAACAGAATATATTAAAGAAAAAAGTAAAGAAAGTTTTGTTTTAACTCAATTTGCAATAAAGCCTGATGGATTTTCAAGAGATGGTATAAGTGTAAATAGGATATTTAAGTATATAAGTAGTTTAAAATCTATTGATGCTTATGGATTAAACTGTGGTATGGGGCCTACATCTATTTATGAAGTATTAAAGAACTTTGACTTTAATGGAAAGATAATTTCAGTACTTCCTAATGCAGGATATCCTATGGTTATTCAAGAAAGAACAGTTTATACAAATAATCCAGAATACTTTGCAAAAAAGATGGAGAAAATTAAATCTTTAGGAGTGTCTATTATTGGTGGATGTTGTGGAACTAAACCTTCATATATAAAGGGAATTTCATCAAAGGTAGAAAATAAGAAAATAGAAATTTCTTATAAAAGAGAAGAAAAGATTCAGGTTAAAAATAAAGTTCATAATACCTTTAAGGAAAAGCTTGAAAATAATGAATTTGTAAATGTAATAGAACTTTCTGCTCCTATGGATACTGATATATCAGGACTTATGAATGGAGCAAAACTTTGTAAAGAAAATAACATAGATTTAGTAACTATTCCAGATTCACCAATGTCTAAAGTAAGAGCAGAGTCTGTATTAATGGCATCTAAGGTAAAAAGAGAAATTGGAATTGAAGCAATGCCTCATATATGTTGTAGAGATAGAAATACAAATGCAATAAGGTCAAGTATTCTTGCAGGACATATTGAAAGTATAAGAAATATTTTAGCAATTACTGGAGACCCAGTTTCAGATGCAAATAAAGTAGAAACTAAAAATGTTTTTAATTTAAATTCCTTTAAGCTTATAAATTTAATTAGAGAAATAAATGAGCAAATATTTAAAGGGGATGAAATATTTATAGGTGGAGCCTTTAATCCTAATGTAAAAAATAAGGAAGCAGAATTTAAAAGAATGGTTAAAAAAATAGAAAATGGAGCTTCTTTTTTCTTAACTCAACCTATTTATGATGATGAAACAATTGAGTTTTTAAAAAGTGTAAAGGAAAGAACTAATGCTAAAATATTAGCAGGAATACTTCCTATTGTAACCTATAAAAATGCTCAGTTTTTAAATAATGAGCTTCCAGGAGTTAAAATTCCTAAAGAAATAATAAATAGATTTTCTCCTGATATGAAAAAAGAAGAAGCAGAAAAAGTAGGAATAGAAATTGCTGTAGAAATAGGTAAAAAGCTTAAAAAAGTATGTGATGGATTTTATTTTATAACACCTTTTAAAAGAGTTTATATGTTAATAGAAATAATAAAAAGATTAAATAATCAAGAATAAAAGAAATAATTTTTTAAAATTATTTAATAAAGCATAAAAAGTTATTAAAATTTATGATATAATTATAATAATTTTTTAAAAGTATTTGGGGAAGGTGATATAAATGATAAATGGTAAGAATATATTTTCAGAAATTACACCTGAAATAAAAGAATTAGAGAAAATATGCGAAGCTAATAGTTCAATTGATCCTAAACTTTATATAGAACATAAAGTTAATAGAGGTTTAAGAGATATAAATGGAAAAGGTGTATTAACTGGTCTTACAGAAATATCTGAAGTTAATGGTAAAAGAGAAATAAATGGAGAAACCGTTGAAATTGAAGGAGAAATTTTTTATAGAGGAATTCCTATAGAAAAACTTGTAGATGGAGCTATAAGAGGAAATTATTCCTGTTTTGAAGAAACAACATATTTATTATTATTTGGAAAACTTCCAAATAAAAAAGAATTTGAAGATTTTAAAAAGCTTTTAGCCCATTATAGAAGTTTACCAACTTCCTTTGTAAGAGATGTTATAATGAAAGCTCCAAGCTTTGATATGATGAATACTTTATCTAGAAGTGTATTAACATTATATTCTTATGATGAAAATCCAAATGATATTTCAATATCTAATGTAATACGTCAAAGTCTTCAACTTATAGCTACATTCCCATTATTATCAGTATATGGGTATCATGCTTATAACTATTATTATAAGGAAAAGAGTTTAGTAATACATACACCAAGACCTGAACTTTCAACTGCAGAAAATATTTTACATATGTTAAGATTAGATAGTAAATATACAGAACTTGAAGCAAGAATTTTAGATATTGCCTTAGTTCTTCATGCAGAACATGGTGGTGGAAATAACTCAACCTTTACAACTCACGTTGTATCATCATCAGGAACAGATACCTATTCTACAATAGCTGCTGCCTTAGGCTCATTAAAGGGACCAAAACATGGTGGAGCAAACCTTAAGGTTATGCAAATGTTTGATGATATGAAGAAAAATATTAAAGACTGGACAAATGAAGAGGAAGTTAAAAAATATTTAGAAGATATTTTAGATAAAAAAGCCTTTGATAAATCAGGATTAATTTATGGAGTAGGACATGCTATATATACAAAATCAGATCCAAGAGCTAAGATATTTGAAAGATATGTAAAAAAATTATCTGAAGAAAAAGGATTTGAAAGAGAGTATGAATTATATGCTCTTGTGGCAAAAATTGCTCCAAAGCTTGTATCTGAAAGAAGACATACTCATAAATCTATATGTGTAAATATAGACTTTTATAGTGGATTTATTTATTCAATGCTAGGACTTCCATTAGAACTTTATACTCCAATATTTGCAATAGCAAGAATTGTTGGATGGAGTGCTCATAGAATTGAAGAACTTATAAATGCTACTAAGATAATAAGACCAGCTTACATGAGTGTTATGGAACATAAAGAATACAAAGATTTAGAGGATAGATAGTATAAAAGGCTAAACTTTATTGTTAAGTTTAAAGAGTTATATGTAGTTCAGCAATTAATACAATTTCCCAATAATATAGAATCTGTACAGCTAGCTTTAAAATTAAGCTAATTGTACAGTTTTTTTATCAAGAAATTATATCATTTTATTATTATATTTTTAAAGTTAGGGTATAATTTACAAAATTTAAGCAATAACATATAATAAAAGAAATAAAATAACTAATAGAAGGAGTGACAAATTTGATAAAGAAGCTTCCTTATGGAGAGAGTAATTATTAATTAGTTAATGAAAGTCAGGTGAAAAAATGCATACAATATTAGTTCAGTTTGTGTATTTTGTATTATATAGCTTTTTAGGATGGGTCTGTGAAACTATATATTGTTCTATTGATGATAAAAAGTTTGTTAATAGAGGATTCTTAAATGGTCCATTTTGTCCTATTTATGGAACAGGAGCATTACTTGTAATAGATATTTTTATGAAATATAAGGATGATTTATTGGTATTATTTATATTAAGTGTAGTTATTACAAGTATTGTAGAATATATAACAAGCTATTTATTAGAAAAGATTTTTAATCTTCAATTATGGGACTATTCTACATACTCCTTTAATTTAAATGGAAGAGTATGTTTAAAGAATTCTTTTCTTTTTGGAGTGCTAGCTATATTAGCAGTGGAAGTTATTCACCCAGCAGTAGAAGGATTTTTAAGTAGGCTTCCAGCATGGTTTTTAATTACATTTACAGGAACATTAGTTGTATATTTTATTTGTGATGTAGTTATTACTGTAAAGGCATTAATACAAATTAACAAGAAAGCAGGACATCGTCAAATGCAACTTGATGAACTTGTTAAGCTTCGTAATGAATACATAGCTAAAAATAAGAAAGAAGACAACAAAAAGGAAAGGAAGATTTTACAGCTTATAAAAGAAGGAAGAATAAGAGAACTATTAAAAGAAGAGAAGATAAAAGCCTTTATGACAGAAGAAAAATTAAAAGACCTTATGGATGTACCTAATAAATTTGTTCATAGACGTGTTATAAAAGCTTTCCCAGGAATGAAATCAAAAAAATATCCAGATGCAATTAAACAATTTAAGAAAGAGATAGGAGACTTTAAGAAAAAAAGAAAATCTTAAAAATATAGACAGGCTTTAAATTTACTAGCCTGTCTATATTTTTTATAATTAGAAAGTATTACTTTTTTTATTGTCTAAGTTCACTATATTGAATATTTATTCTATCTTCTGGATTTTTATCTGCTGTATAAAGAACAAATAAAAATATCCATTCTAATGGTTTCATAAGAATATAGACAATATCAGCAGAGAGTTTTGTATTTATATGTTTACTTAAAGGATAGTTAGTAATAAGTTATAAAATATAGATAATAAGAGGCTTTTAAGGGCTTTTAATATTTTTTTGCCCCTCTTTTTGCCCCTTATAGATTTTTTAATTAAAAGTTTTGCTTAATTCATCAAGCTTTTCAATGGCAGTTTCTTTTGTTTCTTTTAAAACGTGAGTATAAATATCTAAAGTCATAGATATAGAAGAATGCCCCAACAGTTCCTGGACTGTTTTAGCACTTTCTCCAAGTTCAAAAAGCCTAGTCGCATAAGTGTGCCTCAAGTCGTGAAATTTTCTGTTTTCTATACCAGCCTTCAATAATATTTCTTTAAACATTCTTTGTAAATTTACAGCTGAAAGCATAGTCCCGTTTCTAGTTGTAAATAAATTATTACTTTCTTTGAATTGGATGCCTATTTTTAAACTTTCCTCTTTTTTAAATAATTTATATTGTTTTAATCTCTTTACCAAAAAGTCAGGAAGTGGCACAACTCTATTTCCTTTTACAGTCTTAGGGGTTCCTATGCTTATATATCCTTTACTCCTACTTTCTTTTGTAATATCTACAACTATACTTACGGTTTTACTTATTGTAATAGTATTTTTAATAAAGTCTATATCATTCCAAGTGAGAGCCAATATTTCCCCCTCTCTTAGTCCCGTATATAGAGCTACAAGGAATAATACTTCATGCCTATGACCTTCTATAGCTTTTAAGAATTTCTTTTGTTCCTCAAGAGTAAAAGGCTTTACTTTTTTATCATTTGTTTCAGATTTTTTTGGGACTGAGTACATTCTTGAAAAATCTTTTATTATATAACCATTGTTATATGCGTATCTTATGCAAGGAGCAATAATTTTATTTGTTGTTGATAATAAAGAATTTGACACATCTTTTTGATATAATTTATTAAAATATTTTTGTACATCAATAGCTTTTAAAGATTTTAATTTTATATTATATATCTCATTATTTTTAATATGGTTTCTAAAAACAGAGTCATAAAGCATTTTTGTTTTTGGTTTTAGTCCTATAAACTTTACATCATAGAGCCAATCTTTTAAAAAATCTCCAAAAATAATTTCATTAGCTTTTACTCCGTGATTTAATTCATTAGTTATATTTTTAATCTTAGTTTCCAATTCCTTAACAGTTTTAGCGTAAATATCTTTAGGTTTATCTAAATTTTCATGACGTAGCCTAAAGAAGTAGTATTCTTTACCGTTTTTAATTTTCTTTTTATATACTGTTTTAGCCATTTTGAGACCTCCTAAAAGTTTAACTATATTCTATAAGGGGTAAGTATATATTTAATCTTATAGAGCCTAATAACTAAGTTCAGATTGAAGAGGGAGCCTCTATAAATCAAAAGTTAATGTCATATCTTTAATACTTATATTTGCATTTAGAGCTTTAAGTATATCTAATCCTAAAATACAATCAATATTTATTCCATAATCCATTTCACCAGCGTTTATTATAAGATTATTAAGAATCAAATTATCAATTTTTAAAGTTGAAACCTTTTTATCAAGTATTGTTTCCCTACCGCCAACGCCAAATGCGTGATTAATTTCTTCAGTACCATCTATTTCAATAAAGTCACTATTTATTATTGTTTTTGCTGCACCAGTATCAATTAATACATTTTCCAATTTGATTTTAGTACCATCTATTTCAAAATTTAAAGAACCAAAAATTAAACCATATTTTTCTTTTAACTTTATCATCTTAGTAAACTTATCCTTTCAATTTTATACTCTAAATTTTCTTTTCTTGTATCTCCAATAGTTATATTATTATTTCCTTTATGATTTTCTTTATAATATTTATAAGCCTCATTAAGGGTATCAAATACTTCTATTAAAGCTAAATCTGTTACATGAACCAAATTATCTTTTTGATATTCATTTATGATATTATATACAACAAATTTATTAGGGTAAGCCTTTCTAACTTCTTCCCATTTCATACATAAACACCTTCTTTCTATAAATCGAATGTACTAAAATCAATTTCTAAATCATCATAGATATTTACTTTTACTTTATCATTGAATGTATAAGAATTTATTAAATCATAAAATCCATTTTCACCTAGTTTATAAACATATATTTTCTTTACTCTAGGATCAATAATCCAATATTCTTTAACTTTATACTTTTGGTAAAGATTTAATTTAGTTACATAGTCATGCCCAGCATTTGAAGGTGATATTATTTCAACTATCATATCAGGAGACCCAACGCACTTTTTACCGTCACTTAGTTTATTCTTATCACATATAACTGAAATGTCGGGTATGACGATATTAGAGCATTCCTCAACCTCTTCATTATCATTTTTTAGTATTACATCAAATGGAGCAGTAA
>ONGV01000334.1 GCA_900317445.1 uncultured Eubacteriales bacterium
AATCATTTTAGGGTCAGACATTCTAGCAACCCCACCTTCTTTTCTTATATCAGAAGGTACTCTTTCAAGTGCCATTACAGCACAAGCCCCAGCTTTTTCTGCAATTATTGCTTGTTCCTTGTTTGTTACATCCATTATTACTCCGCCCTTTAACATTTGAGCTAAATCTTTATTTACTTCTTTTCTTTCCATTTTTGAAAAGCCCCCTTTAAAAAATTTATTATGTGCCATATAATACAGAAAAATTTTTAAATATACAAATGTATGGATACAATTACAAAAATAGAAATATTAATAGTAAATAAAATTTTTAATATTTATTTAAATAGATATGGTATAATTATCTAAAAAGATTAGGAGGAAACTAAATGAAGGATACAATTTTATGGCAAGATAGAAAAAGAATTTTAGGAATGCCAATTTCATTTACAAAATATTTAATTAAAAACAATAGGTTATATGTATCAAAGGGATTATTTTCAACTAATGAAAATGAAATTCTTTTATATAGAATATTAGATTTTAATCTTCAACGTACTTTACTTGATAAAATTTTAGGAGTTGGAACAATAAAGCTTATTACTTGTGACCCAACAGATAAGGAATTATATCTTGAAAAAATTAAAAATCCTAAAGAAATAAGAGATATGCTTAGTAACATAGTTGAAAGACAAAGAAAAGAATTAAATATTAAGGGTAGAGAAATGTATGGAGTAGCAGGAAGTACAAAATATAATGATGAAATACACCATATAGATGACTATGATGATATTAATGACTAAAAATATTTATTAGTAAATGTGAATTAGTGTTTTGCATTAGTTTAAAAATTCTTTAAATAAAGGCAAAATAATAATTCACATTTTTTATAGAAATTATAGGACTTGTTAAAACTTTAACTACTTAACTGAAATAACAACAACATTGTTTTTTGTACTTTTGGTATCCTTACCAGAATCAGATGTGTTTTTAAATAAATCTGCACAATTATTACCATTTATAGATGACAATGAATCATCACAATTTTCACTTTCAACTTTTGTTAAAGTATAGTCATTTTCAGAATTTTTCTTAGCTAGTATATCATATTTTTCTAAATTAAAATTTTCTATTACTTCTATAAGGTCTTCAGGATAATTAGGATAAGTAGCATAACCACAATCATATACTGCATAGCAGGCATCAACATAATCAGAAGCTTTTCTAACAGCTTTATATCTTTTTGTAGAAAGAAGAGCTGTATGGTCTTTTACACTTTCATAAAAACTTGAATAAACCTTAAAATCTGCGTTTATTGTATAAGAGGAGCAGTCACTATTATATTCATTGGTGCTTAAATTTATAGTATCACCATTCCAATCACTATAAGCTTTTATTCCAAATAAATTATTAGCTTCACTTGAAAGAGAAGATTTCCCCCATCCACTTTCTAAAATAGCCTGTGCAATAGTAAGACTAGGCAAAATATGATTTGTTTCATACCCTTCTAAAGCAGCTTCTTCAATAGAATCTATAAAATTTTCTTGAAAATCAGTTAAAGCATAGACATTTTTAGAAGTACCTGTCATTACCATTGAAGTTATAAGTAAAGTTGTTATTGATGATAAAATCATTCCTTTTTTCATTCTTTTAGCCTCCGTAAAACCAAAATATTTATTCTATGGTAAAAAATTGAAACTATGTATAATATATTACAATAAAATGATAAAATTGTAAATATATAGAATTCAAAAAATAAAAAAATAGTTGCCTTATCAAGAAATAATATCTTTCTTGATAAACAACTATATTGAATAGTTAAAGATATGAATTAGTATTTTATATTTTGTATTTCGAACTTACCTAGAAACCCATGTGAGTGGGACTTCCTAAAAAATAAGATAATGCACCTAATGTTTTTGAATCAAGTTTAATATTCTATTTTATTTCCCAAGATAAATAATATCCTTTTCTTTCTTGCTTCTATCATCAAAAGGATTGTTTATAAGAGCCTTTGTAAAAAGCACAGGATAGTTATTTTTTAAATATTTCATGTATTGTGCCCATTCAATAGCTAAATATTTATAAGCTGTTTCAATATCCTTTTTTATATGTTCAAGTTCATATTTTTCAATTCCTGTATTATATCTTGAACTTAATTCTTCTTTTAAATGCATTATTGACATAAGCATTTCAGTAAAATTTTCATGGTCTAAAAGGCTATCATTAGTTAATAATGTTATTAAAAGGTCTCTATTTTTTTCAAGATTACTTTTTATGCTATTAAGATTAATTTTAGAAATATCTATACTGTATCTATGAGTTAAAATATCAGCTGTTAAAATATCAAATACTATAGTATCATCAAAATTTTCTTTAATTGAGTCCTGTTTTATTATCTTTAAATCTCCATCACCTTTTGTAATATCTTTAAGTAAATCTGTTCCAAGTTCTGAAAAGAAAAGACCAATAAGCATATTTAATTTTTCAAGAATATGGCTATGTTCTCTTTTTTCAATAAGTTTATCAAGCACAAAGGTAGTGAAAAAAACTTCCATTGGTACAAAAGCTATATCAGCCACAAGAAATATTAAGGTATGATGAGCATCTTGAAATATAAGATAGTGTAAATAGTGTAGAAAAAGTGATAATAAAACCAGACCTACCCCTATTATTATTGTGTTCTTTGTTTTTTTCTTCAAAAAAAATTCCTCCTTAAGTAAATATCTAAAATATAGTATCATAAATTATGTTATAAAAGAAGTAAGAAAAATACATAAAATAAAAAGAATAAAATTAGGTTTAAAAATATTAAGAGTGTTATATAATATAATTTGTAAAATAAAATAAAGGAGATGAGAAGTTGAAAAAATTTGTGATGTTTTATACAGGAGGAAAAAATAGTATTCTTGCTTTGTATAGAATGATAGAAAAGGGATATGAACCCTTAGAATTATTAGTAATGCTTGAGGAAGGAAAGGAAGCTACTTGGTTTAATAAAGTAAATGAGGATTTAATAAGTAAAGCTTCTTTTTCATTAAATGTAAATATATGTTTAGTTGAAACTTCAATTGAAGATTACAATGAACTTTTTGAGGAACAACTTATGTATTTAAAAGACCAGGGAGCAGAAGCTTGTGTTTTTGGGGATATTGATAATATAGAACATAAAAATTGGTGCATTGAAAGATGTAAGAAAGCTGGTATAGAAGGAATTTTTCCTTTATGGAATGAGGAAAGAGAAAGTCTTACAGAGGAATTTTTAAAAGCAGGTTTTAAAGCTGTAATTAATAAAGTTGAAAATGAATTTTTAGGTGAAGAATTTTTAGGAAAGGAATTAACAAATGAGTTATTAAAAAAAATTAAAAAAGAAAAATATCATACATTTGTTATAGATGGTCCTATATTTAATTTCCCAATACCATACGAAATAAATGGAAAAAATAAAAATAACAAATATTGTTATTTAGAAATGGAATAAAATTGAAAATGCAAATATTTTATCATATTTTATATTTTAAAAGTTATAAAATATTAAAGTTTTAAGGACATATTTGAGGTAAATATAATAATAATACAAAAAACTACAAAAATATTCAACTTTTACTAGAAAATATAGGAACTTTGTATTATAATATTGTTAAGATACTTTTATAAAAATATGATAAAATATTATTGATATAATTGCTACAGAGAAAAGAGGGGAACTTATGGAAAGAAATAGTGGTATAATAATGCATATTACTTCATTGCCAGGGGAATATGGAATAGGAACATTGGGAAAAGAGGCTTACAGATTTGTTGATTTTCTAGATAGAGCAGGACAAAAATATTGGCAAATATTACCTTTAGCACAAACAGGTTATGGAAATTCTCCATATCAAAGTTGTTCTGCATTTAGTGGAAATCCTTACTTAATTGATTTTGATTTATTAGCAGAAGAAGGGTTATTAACTAAAAAGGATTATGCTAAAGTGGATTTTGGAAAGGATAAAACTTCTGTTGATTATGGAAAGATATTTGAAAACAAATTAACAGTTCTTAAAAAAGCTTATAAAAATTCAATTGGAAAGCTTGATAGAGAAATTCAAGAATTTAAAAATGAACAACATCATTGGATTTATGATTATGCTCTTTTTATGGCTATAAAGACTAAGTTTAATAATATTCCTCTTAAGGATTGGGATGATTCTATAAGAAAAAGAGATTATAATACTTTAGAATATTATAGAAATGAATTAAAAGATGATATTGATTTTTGGACTTTCCTTCAATATGAATTCTTTAAACAATGGAAAAATCTAAAAGCCTATGCAAACTCTAAAAAAATTGAAATTATAGGGGACATTCCTATATATGTAGCAGAGGACTCCGTTGATGTTTGGACAAATCCTCAAGACTTTTTCTTAGATAATGATTTACATCCATCAGTAGTTTCAGGATGCCCACCAGATGCATTCTCAGAAACTGGACAACTTTGGGGAAATCCAATATACAATTGGCCACATCACAAAAATACAGGCTTTGGCTGGTGGAAGAAGAGAATAATGGAAAGTTTAAAACTTTATGATGTAATAAGAATAGACCACTTTAGAGGTTTTGAAGCTTATTGGGAAATTCCAGCTGGAGAAGAAACTGCAGTTAATGGAAGATGGGTAAAAGGTCCAGGAATTGATTTATTTAATGCAATTAAGGCTGAACTTGGAGATGTTAAAATTATAGCTGAAGATTTAGGATATATTACTCCATCTCTTCTTGCTTTTAGAGAAGCAACAAAAATTCCAGGAATGAAGGTTTTACAATTTGCCTTTGATACAAGAGAAGAAAGTGATTATCTTCCACATAATTATCCTAAAGATTGTGTAGTTTATACAGGAACTCATGATAATGATACTGTTATGGGATGGCTTGAAGAATCAGGAAGAGAAGAAGATGTTGAATTCTGCAAGAAATATTTAAGACTTACTGAAGAGGAAGGATATAATTGGGGCTTTATAAAAGGTGCATGGTCAAGTGTAGCTAATGTTTCAATTGCTTTATTCCAAGATTTTATTGGAACAGGAAGTGAAAGCAGAATGAATGTACCATCAACAATGGGATGGTGGAAATGGAGAGCTGAAAAGAAGGATATAACAAATGCTTTAGCAGATAAGATATATGATATAACAAAGACCTATGGAAGATTAAAATAATATAAATTTTTAAGGATGCTTTTTAGCATCCTTTTTTTATAAAAAGAAATAAATAAAAAAATAAAGAAAAAAGTACAAAACATTAAACGACAAAATATAAAAATAAATTTTCCTATAAAAAGATATATAGAAAAAAATGTATTATTTTAAAAAAATAAAAACATTTACAATTAAAATAAAAAAACAAACAAAAGTAATGAATTATCAAAAAACACTATTGTTTTACAAATAAATCTATGTTATAATGTGATTTGTAAATAGAATTACAGAGATTTACTTTAATAATTCATATTGGATAAATAGGAAAGGTATATCTTTTTTTATGAAGATGAAAACGATATTAATATGAAAACCGATATTTTAAGGGGGATTAAAAAATGAAAAATGTAAAAAGAGTTTTAGCAATGTCATTAATGACAGTAGTAGGAGCAACTATGTTAGCAGGATGTGGAAGTGATTCATCTAATGATGGTGGTGGAAGTGGCAAAAAAGTAGAGGTAAGTATATTTCAATATAAAGTTGAACAAAAGGATGCTTTTGAAAAAGCAGCAAAAGAATATGAAAAATCACATGATGGAGTATCAATTGATATAAAAACTGTTGGTGGAGGAGACGACTATGGTTCAGCATTAAAAGCTCAATTCCAAAGTGGAAGTGAACCAACTATTTATAATATTGGAGGACCTCAAGATGTTCAAGACTGGACAGGAAAACTTGAAGACTTAACAAATGATGATTTAACAAAACAAGCAGTTGATAATACTTTGGGAGCTGTTACAGTTGATGGAAAGGTTTATGGATATCCATTAACACTTGAAGGATATGGATTTATATATAATAAAGCAATATTTGAAAAAGCTGGAATTGATGCTTCTAAGATAGTAACATTTGCAGATTTAGAAAGTGCAGTTAAAACTTTAGATTCTAAGAAGAAAGAATTAGGATTAGATAGCGTATTCTGTCTTCCAGCAAAGGAACAATGGGTTATAGGTCTTCATACTTCTAACTTAGCATTTGCAAATGAATTTGCTAGTGGAACAGATGCATTTAATGCAAAGGAAATAGAATTTAAATATGCTGATCAATTAAAGAAAATTCTTGATATACAAGCAGATTATGGTTTACAACCAGATGGAAAGAAGAGTTCTGTAAATGGTGTTGACTATTCAACTCAAGTTGAAAAAGAATTCTCTCTTGGAAAGGTTGCTATGATTCAACAAGGTAACTGGATATATGGAAGTGTAGCAGGAATTGATGAAGAATTAGCTGAAAATATTGGAATGCTTCCAATACCAGTAGATGGAGTATCAGAAGGAAAACTTCCTGTTGGAGTACCTATGTATTGGGGAGTTAACTCAAATAAGAGTGATGAAGAAAAGAAAGCAGCTAAAGATTTCTTAAACTGGTTATATACTTCTGATGAAGGTAAGAAAATTATTATAGAAGATTGTGGATTTATTCCAGCATACAAAGGATATGATTCAGATGCATTACAACCAACAGACCCATTAGCAAAAACAGTTTCTAAGTATGCATCAGAAGGAAATACTTTACCATGGGTATTCATGGGATATCCAACTGGATTTGGTGAAAATCAATTAGGTGCAGGAATACAAAGTTACTTTGCAGGTGAAAAAACTTGGGATGAAGTTGTTAAACAAGCTAAAGAAGATTGGAAAACAGATAGACAATAATTAAAATTAAAAGTAGGAGTTTATCTTGCTCCTACTTTTTTAAAATTAATTTATTAGGTAAAAGAGGGAAGAAAATGAAGAAAAAAAATATAACATTCTGGTTATTTTTATTGCCAGTTTTAATAGCATTTTCAATGGTAGTATTAATACCTTTTATTATGGGAGTATATTATTCATTAACCGATTGGAATGGAATATCAGATACAATAAATTTTGTAGGACTTAAAAATTTTAAAGATGCATTTGCAGATGAAGGTTTTAGACATTCATTTTGGTTTACAACTAAATTTACTATAGTTTCAGTTATTACCTTAAATGTTATGGGATTTGCCCTTGCAATGCTTGTAACAAGAAAGTTTAAGGGAGCAGAAATATTAAAAACAATATTTTTTATGCCAAACCTTATTGGAGGTCTTATTTTAGGATTTATATGGCAATTTATATTCCAAGAAGTTTTTGCAGCTATTGGAAAAGCATTAGATGTGCAGTGGCTACAGGGATGGCTTTCAAATGAAAAAACAGGATTTTGGGGATTAGTTATCCTTATGTGCTGGCAGATGGCTGGATATTTAATGATAATATATATAGCAGGTATTCAAGGAATTTCTAATGATGTTATAGAAGCTTCAACAATTGATGGAGCAACTGCATGGCAAAGAATGAAATATATAATTTTACCATTAGTAAGACCTGCATTTACAGTAAGTATATTTTTAACATTATCAAATTCATTTAAATTATATGACCAAAACCTTTCATTAACAGCAGGTGGTCCAAGTAACAAAACTCAAATGCTTGCAATGAATATACTTCAAACAGGACAGAAATTTAATAATATGGGACAAGCACAAGCAAAAGCAATAATTCTTCTTCTTGTAGTTGGAGTAATTTCATTAATTCAAGTTTATGTTTCTAAGAAAGGGGAGGTTGAGGCATAATGGCAAAAGTTAAATACAGCGAAGATGTAACAAAAGCTCAAAAAATCTCTAAAGTGGTTTTAACAATTTTAGGTATTTTTTTAGGAATTGCATTTATCATTCCCTTTTTATTAATTCTTATTAATTCTTTTAAGACTAAAAAAGAATTATTTACTAGTGTTTTAGCACTACCAGAAAAAATATCAAATGGATTTGAAAACTATAAGATAGCTTTTGAAAGACTTGATTTTGTTAAGTCATTTGGAACATCATTATTTATAACAGTATTTAGTATAGTAGTTATAGTAATATGTACTTCAATGGCTGCATGGATGCTTCAAAGAACAAAGTCTAAGGTAAGTAATGCTATATTAATGTTAATGGTTGTTTCAATGCTTATACCTTTCCAAGCAGTAATGCTTCCATTAATAAGAATTATGGGAAAGATAGGATTCTTAAAT
>ONGV01000328.1 GCA_900317445.1 uncultured Eubacteriales bacterium
AGATGCTGAAACAATGACAGAAGTTCAAGCAAAAGCTCTTAATATAGATACTCAAGATGTTGTAGTTGCTTCTACTGGAGTTATAGGAGTACCTTTAAATATAGATGCTATAACAAATGGAATTCCATGCCTTACAAAATCTCTTTCAAAAGATGGCTCAAAAGCAGCTGCTGAATCTATTATGACAACAGATACCTTTATGAAAGAATATTCAATCCAATTTGAAATTGATGGAAAGACTATTTCTTTAGGAGCTATTGCTAAAGGGTCTGGAATGATTGAACCTAATATGGGTACAATGCTTTCTTTTATAACTACAGACCTTGCTATTTCTTCAGACCTTTTAAAAGAAGCTTTAAAAGAAACTGTAAAGGTAAGCTATAACAGAATTACTGTTGATGGAGATACAAGTACAAATGATACTGTATTTTTACTAGCTAATGGTTTAGCAGAAAATGAAGAAATCACTGAAAAAAATGAAAACTACAATACTTTTGTTGAAGCTTTAAAAGAAGTTTGTATAACAATTTCAAAAATGCTTGCTAAAGATGGTGAAGGTGCTACAAAGCTTATAGAATGTACTGTTAACGGAGCTTATAATGAAGAAGATGCTGATGTTTTAGCTAAAAGTGTTATAAAGTCAAGCCTTGTAAAAACTGCAATTTTTGGTTCTGATGCTAACTGGGGAAGAATTCTTTGTGCTTTAGGATATTCAGGAGCAAACTTTGACCCTGATAAAGTTGATGTTTATTTTGAAAGTAAAGCTGGCTCTATTCAAGTATGTAAAGCAGGTGCTTCATTACCATTTAGTGAAGATTTAGCAAAAGAAATATTACTTAAAGATGAAGTTAAAATAAAAGTTGATTTATTCTTAGGAGATGCTTCTGTAACTGTATGGGGTTGTGACCTTACTTATGATTATGTAAAAATTAATGGAGATTACAGAAGTTAATAACTTTTTTGGGGGCGAAAATTTAAATGAATATTAATGACCGTGCTAAAGTCTTAGTAGAATCTTTACCTTTTATACAAAAATTCAATAATAAAATTATTGTTGTTAAATATGGTGGAAATGCCATGATTAGTGAAGAACTACAAGAAAGTGTTATAAATGATATAGTTTTAATGAAATGTGTTGGTTTTAAACCTGTTATAGTTCACGGGGGAGGACCTTATATCTCCTCTTTCTTAAATAAAATTGGGGCTAAAAGTGAATTTATAAATGGTCTTCGTTACACAGACGAAACAGCTATTGAAGTTGTTCAAATGGTTTTAGGAGGAAAAGTTAACAAAGATTTAGTTGCTTTAATTGAAAAAGCTGGTGGAAAAGCTATTGGTCTTTGTGGTATGGATGGTTCTCTTTTAAAAGCAAAAAAACTTAAAGGTGATGTAGATTTAGGATATGTTGGAGAAGTTACTTCAGTAAATACTGAGATTATAAAAATGGCATTAGATTCTGATTATATCCCTGTTATAGGAAGTGTTGCTTTAGGAGAAGATGATAATTGTCTTTATAACATAAATGCAGATACTTGTGCTGCAAAAATCGCTTCTGCCCTAAAAGCAGAAAAACTAATGCTTTTAACTGATATTGCAGGAGTTATGAGAGACCCTAAAGATCCAGATACATTAATATCTACTCTTAGATTATATCAAGTACCAAAGCTAATTGCTGAAGGAGTAATTAAAGGTGGTATGATTCCTAAAATTGATTGTTGTGTTGAATCTGTACGTATGGGCGTTGAAAGAGCACATATAATAGATGGAAGAGTTCCTCATTCAATTATATTAGAACTACTTTCTCCAGAAGGCTTAAAAGGTCTTGGAACAATGATTTATTAGGAGGTTAATATTATGGAAAATTCATTAATGAACAATTATGCTCCACTATCACCAGTTATTGAAAAAGGTGAAGGAGTAAAACTTTATGATACAACTGGTAAAGAATATATAGATTTCACAAGTGGTATAGGAGTAAACTGTCTTGGATACAATCATCCTAAGTGGGTTTCTGCTATTTCTAATCAAGCTAAAAAATTGCAACACTGCTCTAATATTTTCTTAAACCCTGTTACTGTTGAACTTAGTAATAAATTAACTAAAGCTGCTAACATGAGTAAAGTTTTCTTTGCTAACTCTGGTGCTGAAGCTAATGAAGGTGCAATTAAACTTGCTAGAAAATATAGCTTTGATAAATATGGAGAAGGAAGAGCTACTATTTTAACTTTAAAACAATCTTTCCATGGAAGAACAATTACTACTTTAATGGCTACAGGACAAGATAAATTCCACAAATATTTCATGCCTTTTACAGAAGGATTTGACTACACACCTGCTAATGATATAGAAGAATTTAAAAAGCACTTAACTGATGATGTATGTGCCATTATGATGGAAGCTGTTCAAGGTGAAGGTGGTGTTCATCCATTAAACAAAGATTTTGTCCAAGAAGTATGTAAAATTTGTAATGAAAGAGACATTTTAGTTATATTTGATGAAGTACAAGCTGGTATGGCTAGAACAGGAAAACTATTTGGATTTAATCATTTTGATGTAAATCCTGATATAGTTTCTATGGCAAAAGGATTAGGCGCAGGACTTCCAATTGGTGCTGTTCTTTGTAATGAAAAGGCTGCTGATACATTTAAACCAGGAGACCATGGTTCAACTTTTGGTGGAAATCCTGTTGTATGTGCTGGTGCTCTTGTAGTTTTAGATGAACTATGCAATAAAGAAAGTTTTAATGCAATAACTAAAAAGAGTGAAATTATTAAAAATAGAATAAATGAAGCTAAATTAGACAATGTAGTTGAAGTAAGAGGTCTTGGCTTAATGCTAGGAATTGAAATAAAAGAAGGAACTTCAGCTGATGTACAAAAAGCTGCTATGGAAAAAGGACTTTTTGTCTTAACTGCTGGTCCTAAAGTGGTTAGACTTTTACCACCACTTGTTATAAGTGAAGAAGACCTTCAAAAAGGACTTGATATATTAATAAGTGTTTTAGCTTAACTGTTTTGGGGGATATAAAAATGAAAAAAGATTTATTAAAAATGGATGATTTAAGTAAAGAAGAAATTCTTGAAATTTTAAATATTGCTGACCAATTAAAATATGAACTTAAACACAATATGCCTCATGAACATTTAAAAGGAAAAAGTCTTGGTATGATTTTTGAAAAACGTTCTACTAGAACAAGAGTTTCCTTTGAAACAGGAATGTATCAACTTGGAGGAAATGCATTATTTTTAAGTGCAAGAGACCTTCAAGCTGAAAGAGGTGAAGCTGTTGAAGATACTGCTAGGGTTTTATCTAGATTCTTACAAGGAATAATGATTAGAACTTTTTCTCAAGAAGAAGTTGAAACTTTTGCAAAATATGCTACTGTTCCAGTAATAAATGGCTTAACTGATACGGAACACCCTTGTCAAGTTCTTGCAGACCTTATGACAATAAGAGAATATAAAAACATATTAGATGGTTTAAATATTGCTTATATAGGTGATGGACACAATATGTGTAACTCTCTTATAATTGGATGTCTTAAAGTTGGAATGAATTTATCAATAGCTTGTCCTGAAGGATACCACCCTTCTGATTCATACATTAATAGAGGAAAAGAAATTGCCCAAAAGGAAAATGTAACTTTCAATGTTTATACTTCTCCTGAAGAAGCTGTTAAAAATGCTGATGTTGTACTTACAGATATGTGGATAAGTATGGGACAAGAAGCTGAAGCTGAAGAAAGAAAGAAAGCTTTTAAAAATTTCCAAGTAAACAATACCCTACTTGAACTTGCAAAACCTAATGTAATGGTTCTTCATTGTCTTCCTGCTCATAGAGGAGAAGAAATTTCAGCAGAAACTTTTGAAGAACATTCAGTTGAAATTTTTGACGAATCAGAAAACAGACTTCATGTTCAAAAAGCAATTTTATTAAAACTTATGAAAAATAGCTAAAATTTTTCATTAAATTGTTTCTTTTTTGCTAAATAAAAGTTATAATATTACTTAGTAAGGTAAAAAGATTTATGCTTTTAACCTAAGATTAAATTATTTTTTTTGGAGGTACTTTAAATGTTAGTTTCAGTTAAAGAAATGATGGCTAAAGCTTTAAAAGGTAAATATGCTGTAGGTCAATTCAACATTAACAACTTAGAATGGACTAAAGCTATATTATTAACAGCTCAAGAAAACAATTCACCAGTTATTTTAGGTGTTTCTGAAGGTGCTGGA
>ONGV01000326.1 GCA_900317445.1 uncultured Eubacteriales bacterium
CATAAATACAGGGGTTTCTATAGTTCCATGAGGGGTAACAAATCTTCCTCTTCTTGCCTTACCATCTTTTTTTAATAAGGTATATCTTTTACTCAAAAAATTCACTCCTTTTGTTTTCCTTTGTATCTTTATTTTATGAACATAGCATCTCCAAAGGAAAAGAATCTGTATTTTTCTTTTACTGCAATATTATAAGCATTCATAACATTTTCTTTTCCAGCTAAAGTTGATACAAGCATTATAAGTGTAGATTCTGGAAGGTGGAAATTAGTAATTAAATTATCTACAACTTTAAATTTATATCCAGGATATATAAATATATTAGTCCATCCACTTTGTTCTTTAACCATTCCATTTTCATCTCCTATGGTTTCAAGAGTTCTTGTTGATGTTGTTCCTACGGAAATTACTCTATTTCCTCTTTTTTTAGTTTCATTTATAATTTTTGCACTTTCCTCTGAAAGCATGTAAAACTCTGAATGCATATTATGATTTTCTATATTTTCAACCTTTACTGGTCTAAAGGTTCCAAGACCAACATGTAAAGTTAAATATACTATGTTTACACCCTTATCTTGAATTTTTTTTAATAATTCCTTAGTAAAATGTAATCCTGCTGTTGGGGCTGCTGCTGAACCTTTCTCTTTTGAATATACAGTTTGATATCTTTCTTTATCCTCTAGCTTTTCATGAATATATGGTGGAAGAGGCATTTCTCCTAAAGAGTCTAAAACTTGTTCAAATATTCCTTCATAATAAAATTCTACTATTCTATTACCATTTTCTAAAACCTCTATAACTTCTGCTTTTAATATTCCATTACCAAAAGTAAATCTTCTTCCTTCTCTTGCACTTTTTCCTGGTTTTGCTAAGCATTCCCACTTATCTCCTTCAACTCTCTTTAAAAGAAGAAATTCTATTTTTCCACCAGTATTTTCTTTTTCACCAATTAATCTTGCTGGCATAACTCTAGTATTATTTAAAACTAAAGTATCTCCTTTATTTAAATAATCTATAATATCATAAAATCTTTTGTGTTCTATCTCTCCTGTTTTTTTATCTAAGACCATAAGTCTTGATTCATCTCTTTTTTCTAAAGGATGTTGAGCTATAAGCTCCTCTGGAAGATAAAAGTCAAAATCGCTTACCTTCATTAAAATTCACTACTCCTCACTAAAAAAACTTTTTTGTTCATTAATTACATTTTTATTTTTTCCTATGCTTCTTCCTAAATGTTTATAGGCTTTTTCTGTTGCTACCCTTCCTCTTGGTGTTCTTACTATAAAACCTTTTTGAAGAAGATAAGGTTCATATACATCTTCTAATGTACCAAGTTCTTCTCCAATAAAGTATGATAAAGTTTCAATTCCTACAGGACCACCATTAAAGTTATCTATTATAGCTTCTAATATTTTGTTATCAACTTTATCAAAGCCTTCATTATCAACTTCTAATAAATTTAAAGCTTCCTTTGCTTCTTTTAAACTTATTAAGTTATCAGAATAAACTTGAGAATAATCCCTTACTCTTTTTAATAACCTATTTGCTACTCTTGGAGTTCCTCTTGACCTTTTTGCTATTTCAATTGCTCCCTCTTCTGTAATATTACATCCTAAAACTACAGCACTTCTTATTACTATTTCTTTAAGCTGCTCTATTGTATAGTATTCCATAGCACAAAGTACTCCAAATCTATCTCTTAAAGGAGAAGTAAGCATACCTATTCTTGTTGTTGCTCCTATAAGAGTAAAAGAAGGCAAGTCTAATCTTATTGATTTTGCAGCTGCACCTTTTCCTATTACTATATCTAAAGCATAATCTTCCATTGCTGGATATAAAATTTCTTCTACACTTCTATTTAATCTGTGAATTTCGTCAATAAATAAAACATCATTATCTTTTAATGTAGTTAAAATAGCTGCTAAATCTCCTGCTCTTTCTATTGCAGGCCCAGATGTAATTTTTAAATCCCCTTTCATTTCTTTTGCTATTATATTAGCTAAAGTGGTTTTTCCAAGACCAGGAGGCCCATATAAAAGTACATGGTCTAATGCTTCATTTCTTTTTTGAGCTGCTTTTATAAATATGTTAAGCCTTTCTTTAACTTTATCTTGACCAATATATTCATTTATTCTTTGAGGTCTTAAACTTAACTGACTATCTCCTTCTAGCTCCTCTGGCGTAATAATTCTTTCCATATAACTCCCCCTCCCTTCTTTTAATTATCCCATAAGAATTCTTAAACATTCTTTTATAATATTTTCTACTGATTCTTCTTTATTAGCTTTCTTTAATGCAAGTTCTGCTTCTTTTTCACTATAGCCTAAAGCTAATAATGCACCTAATGCTTCATTCATCTTAACAGCATAATTTTCATTATCACCACTTATTTCTTCTAGTCCTTCACTATCTATTATCATATCTTCTTTAGAAAGTTTCTCTTTAAGTTCTAGTATTATTCTTCCTGCTGTTTTTTTTCCTACACCTGGTGCTTTACATAATTGTTTATCATCACCTGTTATAATAGCATATTTAAGATTATTTATTCTACTTATAGATAATAAAGATAAAGCAGCCTTTGCTCCAACTCCATTTATTCCTAAAAGAAGTTTAAACATTTCTAATTCTTCTTTTGTTTCAAATCCATAAAGTCCTATAAAATCTTCTCTTACTATTTGTTCTAAATAAAGCTGAACTTCTTCTCCACTTTTAGGCATAGCTGACATAGTAGCCCCTGAAGTAAAAATTTTATATCCTATTCCATTGTTCTCTACTATTATATAATCTTTGTTTATTCCTATATATTTTCCTTTTATGTATTCATACATAAATTACTTCCTCCATTATAAAAGCTATATTATACTCTATCATTTGATAAGTTTTTTTTCAACTCTTATAATTAAATGATTTTTAAGAAATAAGTTCAGATATTGCCTCTTCAGCTTCTTCTCTTGTATTAAATTCTCTTTCAAAATTATTAATGCTTTCTTTATCTTTTTCTGTTAAGTTTTCAAACTTCTTTCCATTGAATACATCTTTTTCTTCATTTTCTATTTTTAGCTTACATTTATTATTACTTTTAAAGATTGCTAAATAGCCATTATATTCTCTTATATAATATTTGTTAGGAGCTACTGTCCTTGTATAATATAATTTATTTGTACATTCTTGTGTTAAATTATATCCATCTTTAACTAAAAGTTCACTTAGTTCTTCTTCTGTTAAATCATTATTTATTCCAAGTTCTTTCTTTAAATCCTTTAAAGTTTTTTCCTCTTCAGTAACAGCCCCTTTATTTAAGGAAACTTTTATATCTTCCTTTAAGTATTCTTCATTTTCTAAATTTGAAATTTTTTCACTACTTATCATTATCTTATCTTCTAAATATACTTGTGTTAAAAAATAACTTACAGAAAAAACTGTAGTTAGTATAGCAAATATCATTATTCCATTTTTTAATTTATCTTTCATTTCTATCCATCTCCTTATGTTTATCAATCTCTTTTAATCCTTGCCAAATTATATAAAAAATATACCTACTTTAACTAAAAAATTTAATAGATTTCATTTTACATATAATTTACTTAATGATAAAAAAATTGACAAAGCTTTTTGTGTGATTTAAACTTTATAAAAAGGTGTAATACACTTGTTTATGTTAAGGAGATGTTAAAGTTTGAATATTGTTGAAGAAATAAAAAAGCTTAAAAAAGAAAAAAATGCTCTTATATTAGCCCATCTTTATCAAAGGCCAGAAATTCAAGAACTTGCTGATATAGTTGGAGATTCTTACTTTCTTAGTAAAAAAGCTATGGAATCTGATAAAGATTTAATAGTTTTTTGTGGTGTAGGATTTATGGCTGAAAGTGCAAAAATTCTTTCACCTGAAAAAAGAATTCTTTTACCTGCTAAAAATGCAAGATGTCCAATGGCTGATATGGGTGTAGTGTACAAGCTACAAGCCTTAATGGATGAGCATCCTAATGCTAAGGTAGTTAGCTATATAAATACAAATCTTGATATAAAGGCAATGTCTGATGTATGTGTTACTTCTTCATCTGCTTTAAAAATAATGAATAATCTTGAAGGGGATGAAATAATATTTGTTCCTGATAGAAATCTTGGAGAATATATAGGTGAACATTTTCCAAACAAAAAGTTTATACTTTATCAAGGATTTTGTCCTGTTCATGAAAGAGTTAAACCAGAAGATATTCTTGAATTAAAGGAAAAATATCCAACTTATGAAGTATTAGTTCATCCTGAATGTAACAAACCAGTTCGTTCATTAGCTAATTTTATAGGAAGTACTTCTGATTTAATTAAATATTCTGCTGAATCTAATTCAGATGGATTTATTGTTGTAACTGAAGAAGGAGTTCTTCATCAAATGAAGAAAAAGAGTCCTAATAAAGAATTTATTCCATTAAATAATCCTATGATATGTCCAAATATGAAAATGACTACTTTAGAAGAACTTTATGATTGTTTATTAAATGAAAGTAATGAAGTGCAAATAGATGAAGAGCAAAGAACTAAAGCTTTAACTGCTCTTGAAAACATGCACCTATTGGGGGATAAATAAAAATGATTAAAACTTTTGATGTATTAATTGTTGGTAGTGGTATAGCTGGAGTTTATACTGCTCTTAACTTAAATAGCAATTTAAATATTTTATTAATTTGTAAGGAAGGATTAAAAGATTGTAATTCCTATTTAGCTCAAGGGGGAATATCATCTGCTCTTAACTCTGATGATTTTCCATCTTATATAGAAGATACTTTAAAGGCTGGAAATTATAAAAATGATTTAGATGCAGTTCAAACATTAGTTAGTGAATCAAAGAAAAATATTGAAAGACTTATAGACTATGGTGTTCCTTTTGATAGAAAGAAGGATGGTTCTTTATTATATACAAGAGAAGGTGGACATAGTACCTTTAGAATTGCTCATGTTAAAGATGAAACTGGAAAATATATTATGGAAACTCTTTATGAAAGACTTAAAGAAAGAAATAATATAAAGGTTATAGAACATTGTAAATTAGTAGATATTATAAGAAAAGATAATAAATGCTTAGGTGGTATTTGTATTCATAATGACCAAGAAATACAAATTCACGCAAAGTGTACAATTCTTGCAACAGGTGGCTTAGGAGGACTTTTTAACTCTACTACTAATTTTCCATTTTTAACTGGTGATGGTATTGCTATAGCTCTTAAACATAATATTGCTATTAAAGATATAAACTATTTACAATTACACCCTACAGTTCTTTATGAACCAGATTGCATTGGAAAAAGACTTCTTCTTTCAGAATCTTTAAGAGGTGAAGGTGGAAAACTTAAAAACTTAGATAATGAAGAATTTGTAGATTCATTAAAACCTAGAGATGTTGTATCAAAGGCAATTTTAGAAGAAATTAAAAAACATCCAGATAAGCCATATGTATATTTAGACTTAACTCATTTAGATAAAAACTTCTTAATGAATAGATTCCCATTCCTTTATAATGCTTGTGCAGAAAGAGGATATTACATGGAAAAAGACCTTCTTCCTGTATCTCCTGCTCACCACTATGCTATGGGCGGAATCAAAATTAACTTATATGGTGAAACAAGCTTAAATTCATTATATGCTTTAGGAGAAGCTGCTTGTACTGGAGTTCATGGAAATAATAGACTTGCAAGTAA
>ONGV01000324.1 GCA_900317445.1 uncultured Eubacteriales bacterium
TATGATTAAAGTTATTTTAAATGGATGTTCAGGAAAAATGGGAAGAATGATTTGTGAAACTTCAAAACAATTTCCAAATATTGAAATAGTAGCTGGAATTGATAAATTTCCTTTTGAAAGTTCTTTCCCAATATTTAAAAGTCCTGAAGAAGTAAATGTTGAATATGATGCATTAATTGATTTTTCAAGAGCTGATGCTTTAAAGGGTCTTTTAGACTTAACTGAAAAAACTAAAAAGCCTCTTATAATATGCTCAACTGGTTTTTCTGATGAAGACTTAGCCTTAATAGATGAAAAGAGTAAAACTCTTCCTCTATTTAGATCTGGAAATATGTCTCTTGGAATTAACCTAATAAGCTGTTTATTAAAAAAGGTTGCTCCAACTCTTTATGGAAACTATGATATAGAAATAGTTGAAAAACATCACAATCAAAAAGTAGATGCACCAAGTGGTACTGCTTTACTTTTAGCTGACTCTATTAAAAACTCTTTAGATTCAGAAACTGAATATGTTTATGGAAGAAAAGGAAACAAAAAGAGAGAACAAAAAGAAATAGGAATTCATGCTGTAAGAGGTGGCGGAATTATTGGAGACCACGAAGTTATCTTTGCAGGAACTGGTGAAGTTATAGAATTTACCCACAAAGCAATTTCAAGAGAAGTCTTTGCAGTAGGTGCCCTAAAAGCAGCCGAATACATGGCTAAAGTAACAAAACCAGGCCTTTACGACATGATAGATGTTATAGGACTAGAATAAAATTAAATAAACTTATTTCAAAAATATTGCCTCTCTTAAGTTATTTTCTAATGAAGCCCGACTCACTTTGTTCGCTGGGTACTCACAGAGTAAGTTCAGCTTGCCAAAACAAATTTTAGAGCTTTACTTAAGTTCGAATAACAAAATATAAAATTTTGATTCTCACTTATCCACAGGCTCTTCCGTCATGCTTTCATAAAATAAGAGAGGTAATATTTTAATAAACAAGTTCATATTAATTTTGCTAATTAAAATTCTATTCCTTTTCTTGCTTTTATTCCTTTATTAAAATAGTGTTTTATCATTTTCATTTCTGTAACTAGGTCTGCTTTTTCTATTAGTTCTTTTGGGGCATTTCTTCCTGTCATTATAATTTCTGTATTGTCCATTTTATTAACTATTTCTAAAGCTTCTTCAATGCTTAAAAATTTATAAGATAATACTGCCATAATCTCGTCTATTATAAGCATGTCACATTCTTTATTTTCTAATGCCTTTAAAATAAAATCATAGCCTTTTTTTATTTCTTTTTTTAATTCTTCAATTTCATCTTCTTTTAAATTCCAAACAAAGTCTCTTGGTTTTTCAAATCTAAAAATTGTAAAGTTCTCAAGGTTTTTTACAGAGTTTAATTCTCCTGTTTTTCCTCCTTTTAAAAATTGAACCATATATACTTTAAGTCCACTTCCTACAGCCCTTAATCCTTGGCCTAAGGCTGCTGTAGTTTTTCCTTTTCCATCACCTGTATATATTGCAAACATTTAAATTCATCCTTTCTTAAATAATTCTTACCATTACTATATCAAATTCATAAAATCTTTTATAGGTATTTTTAATATTCTTTGCATATTTATATAATAGAGTACTTTTAGGAGACAAAACTATGAAATATAAACCTGAATCCCCAGAGAATATTGCAAACTTTATTAAAGCATCACCAAAGTCTACCCCTGTTAAGGCTTATATAAATGGAGATTTAAAAAAAGCTGATTTTAATAATATTGAATGGTATGGAAATGAAAATTTTTATATATTATTTGGGGAATACACTATTATAAAAGCCTTTATTAAAAAATATAAATCACAAATTAAATTTTATAGATTTGAAAATGATAGAAGAAATTCAACTATTCCCCTTCTTAACTTCTTAGAAGAAGATATTAGAATTGAACCTGGTGCTATTATAAGAAGTAATGTAAAAATAGAAAAATATGCTGTTATAATGATGGGAGCTATTATTAATATAGGTGCCATTATTAAAGAAGGTGCATTAATTGATATGAATTCAGTTATTGGTGCAAGGGGAATTGTAGGAAAATATAGCCATATAGGAGCTGGTGCCGTCATTGCTGGAGTTTTAGAACCTCCAAGCCTTATTCCATGTGAAGTAGGTGATTTTGTTTTAATTGGGGCAAATTCCGTTATTTTAGAAGGTGTTAGTATAGGAAATGGAGCTGTTATTGCAGCTGGCTCTGTAGTTACTCATAATGTTCCCCCTAATACAGTTTATGGAGGAAGTCCTGCAAAATTTATTAAAAATGTAGATGAACAAACTAAAAGAAAAACTGAAATTTTAAAAAATTTAAGATTTTAAATACATAAAAAAAGCAAAGAAAAATGATTTTCTTCGCTTTTTTTATATCTCATATTATTTTTATCCTTGTGGTTTACTCTTACTTAAATTTTTACTCTTACTTAAATTTTTACTATACTGCCCCTTCTTGTCCTTTAGATGCAGTTTCTTCTTTATTTGCTTTTTCCATTCTTGAAATAGAAACCTCATATGCTACCTTTTTAACTACTTCAGTTTCTGAAATTTTCTTTTGATATTCTCTGCTTTGAAGTCTTCCCCATACCTTAATATGATCTCCAACATTTAAGCTTTTACAAAATCTTGAATTTCTTCCCCAGGCTATAGTAGGAATATAATCTGATTTATTGTATGCCCTATTTATAGCTAATAATAAATCTGCAATTTCCCTACCAAATGGTGTTGTTCTGTATACAGGCTCTTTGCAAATATATCCATCTAAGTATATTTCATTTGGATTTTTACTCTTTTCTATACAAGGTTGAATATTTCTTGCAAAAACAGTTAATATTAATTTATTAGATCCGTCAATAAATTTATTGTAAGATCTTAATTGACCTTCAACAATAACTTCTTTTCCAATAGAAATTTCTACATCATTTAATAATCTTTCAGAAACTGTTATATTTAAATGATCAACAGAATCACTTAATCTCATGACTTCTAAATTAAAACTGTAAAACCCTTCTCCATACATTTCATGACTAAATTCTAGTTCAGATATTACCTTACCTTCAAGGAATATCTTGTTATTTGTTATTGAATTATCCATAGTAACCCCTCTCTCCTTTGGTTATAAATTAATTCACAAAAAAGAAGACCACAAGTTTGTATTTCCATTATAATACAATTTCAATAGATTTCCAATA
>ONGV01000323.1 GCA_900317445.1 uncultured Eubacteriales bacterium
ATATTCTCAGATAATAAAAAATATGCAAAGAAAATAAAAAAGGCACAAAAATTAAGAGAATACAATGAAGCAGTTTCTAGTTTGTTTCAAGAACAAGAAATCATAAAAGGAGCAGGATTATTTAATTAAGAATTAAATAAGGTTTAAGCATTCTTTTTAATATAGTTAAATATGTACACTTTGATATTGTTTTTCATATGTTAGTTTATAGGAAGAATTTTTTTAATTAACTTCTAGAAAATATATAATGGAGATAATAGTTATGAAAAACAATAATATAGATAATGAGTTGTCATTGAATAATATTTCAATAGGAAGTAAGTGTAAAGTAACTCTTCTTAAAGCTGATGGTTCCATAAGAAGAAGATTATTAGACTTAGGATTAATAAATGGAACGGAAGTAGAATCTATTTCTAAAAGTCCTTCAGGAAATCTTGTAGCATATTTAATAAGAGGAGCAGTTATAGCATTAAGAGCAGAAGATGCTTCTAAGATATTAGTAGAGAGAATTTAAATAAGTTCATAAAATATAATATGAGTTTTTATTAGTATATAAAGGAGCTTAATAATGGGATTAACCTATCAATCTACTGGAACTAATGCACTAGATAAAGAATTAAGGATTAATCATAGTTTAACAGATAGTAAGGTAGTAGCTTTAGCAGGAAATCCTAATGTAGGGAAAAGTACTATTTTTAATAGTTTAACAGGTTTAAATCAGCATACTGGCAATTGGCCTGGTAAGACAGTTACAAATACAACAGGAAAGTATAATTATAAAGAAAAAGAATTTATAGTGGTGGATATTCCAGGAACTTATTCTTTAATGGCAAATTCTGTTGAAGAAGAAGTTGCAAGGGATTTTATATGTTTTGGAAATCCTGATATTACAGTAGTTATTGTAGATGGAACTTGCCTTGAAAGAAATTTAAATCTTGTACTTCAAACAATAGAAATAACTAAAAATGTTATTGTATGTGTTAATCTTATGGATGAAGCAAAAAGAAAAGGGATAAAAATAGACTTAAAAAAGCTTTCACAGCTTTTAGGGGTAAAAGTAGTTGGAACAAGTGCAAGCACAGAAGAAGGAATAGAACAACTTAAAGAGGAAATTTATAAGAACATAAATCAAGAACCTATAAGTATAAAATACAATGAGTGTATTGAAAGAGCAATATTTTTAATAGAAGAAAAAATTAATATAAGATGGTTATCACTAAAACTTTTAGAGGAAGATGAAGTTTTATTAAATTCAATTAATAGTTATACAAATATTAATCTAGAGGATAAAGATTTAAAGGATACAATTAAGAAAGCAAAAGAAATAATTAGTAATGAAGGATTTGATAATGATAGTTTTAGAGATGAAATAGTATCAACATTAATAAAAAAGGCAGAGGAAATAAGTAAAGCTGTTGTCTCTTATAGTATAGAAAAATATAATGAAAGAGATAGAAAAATAGATAAAATATTAACATCTAAAAAGTTTGGAATTCCAATTATGATTTTTTTACTTGGAATTATATTATGGCTAACTATTACAGGAGCAAATTATCCTTCTCAAGTATTATCTAAATTATTATTTTATATACAAGATAAGCTTACAGAATTTTTTATATGGATAAAAGCTCCAGTATGGTTAGAAGGAATTTTAGTTCAAGGAATGTATAGAACATTAGCTTGGGTAGTATCTGTTATGCTTCCTCCAATGGCAATATTTTTTCCCTTATTTACTCTTCTTGAGGATTTAGGATATCTTCCAAGAATAGCTTTCAATTTAGATAATTTTTTTAGAAAATGTAATGCTTGTGGAAAGCAAGCCTTAACAATGTGTATGGGTTTTGGGTGTAATGCAGCAGGAATTGTTGGATGTAGAATAATAGATTCTCCAAGAGAAAGGCTAATTGGTATTATTACAAATAATTTTGTCCCTTGCAATGGAAGATTTCCAATACTTATAGCAATAATAACTATGTTTTTTTCAGGATATTTTATAGGTCCATTAAAGTCTTTAATATCAACAATAATATTACTTTTTGTTATAATGTTTGGTATTATTATGACTTTTTTTATTTCTAAGATATTGTCAAAAACAGTATTAAAGGGAATTCCATCATCATTTACATTAGAGCTTCCTCCTTATCGTAAACCTCAAATAAGAAAAATAATTGTAAGGTCAATTTTTGATAGAACTCTTTTTGTTTTAGGAAGAGCAGTTTCAGTAGCTGCACCTGCTGGAATTGTTATTTGGATTATGGCAAATATAAAAGTAGGAAATATGAGTATATTAAGCCATTGTGCTGAATTTTTAAACCCATTTGCAAGTATTATAGGTTTAGATGGATATATATTAATGGCATTTATTCTTGGCTTTCCAGCAAATGAAATAGTAATACCAATAATAATAATGAGTTATATGGCTACAGGCTCTCTTGTTGAGATAAATAGTATGAAAGAGCTTCATAGCTTACTTGTATCAAATGGATGGAGCATAATTACAGCCATCTGTGTTATGTTATTTTCATTAATGCATTGGCCTTGCAGTACAACTTGTTTAACTATAAAAAAAGAAACAAAAAATATTAAATGGACTTTAATATCATTTTTAGTTCCAACAATTACAGGAATGATAATATGCTTTATATTTACTAGCATAGCTAGATTTTTAGGTTTTGCTTAAATTAAATAAATAATGTGTAATCGAACTGGAATTACTAGTTCGATTTTTTCTTTTAATCTTATTAATCTTGTTTGTTTATTAAAATAGTAGTTTCCTTATTTTATGAAGGCGTGACGCAAGAGCCTGTCAATAGGTGAGAATCAAAATTTTATATTTTGCTCTTCGAACCTACCCAGCGAGCAAAGTGAGTCGGGCTTCTTAAAAAAATAACATAAGGAAACTACTATTTTTGAATCAAGCTTAATTAGTCAATATCATCAAATATTAATGGAACATTTTCTTTAAATAAATCTAGTATCATCTTAGCGACTTCTATCATTTGTGGGTGAGCAGAAGGTACTGTTCTTAATTTAAAGAAATGTCTCCATTCTCTTAAGTTCATAGTTATAACAATTTCTGTTTTTATTGAATTTGGAAGTATGCTTCTAGCTTCTTGTGGAGTAACTCCAGAAGCAATCATTTTCATATAGGTTTCTTCAATGGTTTTCATTGTATTTTTCCAAGTTTTATAAGCTTCATCATTTTCATTCCAAAAGCATGGTTTTATAAATGTTAGCTCATTTCCAAATTTATCATTTGAGTAGTTACAATATCTTGTACTTTCTTGACTATAGCTTGCTATTCTATGTCTTACAATTTCATGAGTAACTCCTCTATCACAAATCACTCTTACAGAAATGCTTTCATGTTCTATTACAGATTCATGGTGTCTATGCAATATATTAGATATAAATTTTTCAGCAGATTCTTCCTTTATGTTGTTTTCACTTTTATAGCATACACGTCCTATTCTTTCAATTTTCTTTAATAATTCTTTTCCATCAATTTTATCTTCTAATATAACAGAAGGATTTATTATTTTCATACTTTCTAAACTCCTTTTAAATAATTTATTAGGTTGTTGAATAAACAAAAATTGTAAAAATTTAAAAAGCCATTCCTTTCTGTTATAATGATTTCGCAAAAAAACATATCACAAAAGAAATGACTTAAGTGTAATTATACCATTAAATATTAAAAACGAAAATACTTATTATAAAATTTTATTTATATTTATTTTAATACTAATTTAACAAGTTCAATAATTTTATATAATTATACACTTTATATAAAGTTAATACTAGATAATATAGAGTTTGAAATTAATAGAATTAATTAAAAAATAAAACTAACATTTGGACATATTTTCATAACAATATGAAATGTTTAATACTTATAAAAATGATATACTTAACCCATGAAAACGAAAACATAACAGTAAAAAGGAGGATAAAAATGTCAATTATATTTAACAAAAAAGAAAAAATATTTAATTTAAAAACTAATAACACACTATATCAAATGATGATTGCAAAAAGCAATGTGTTAATGCATACATATTATGGAGAAGCATTTAATGAAGGAAATGCTGGAAGGATATGGAGAAGTCACGATCATGGATTTTCAGGAAATATATATGAAACTGAAAGTGATAGAACATTTTCTTTAGACACATTACCACAAGAATTTACATCCTATGGTGTTGGAGATTTTAGAGTAAGCTCAGTTAATATTGAAAACGGTGATGGTACTCATTTAGTAGATTGGCGTTATGTTGAACATAAGATATATAAGGGAAAATATGGTATAGAAGGAATGCCAGCTTTATATGGATTAGAAAATGATGCTGAAACATTAGAGATAACCTTAAAAGATGTAAGTGGATTTAGTGAATTAACTTTATATTATAGTGTTTTTGAAGAGTTTGATATTATTACTAGATGTGCAAAAGTAAAAAATTTATCAGATACAGATATTAATTTATGTAAATTATCTTCTCTTTGTTTAGATTTACCTTGTGGTAAATGGAAACAAAAACATTTTTATGGAAGACATACAATGGAAAGAATCGAAGAAAGTATAGATCTTCCTCATGGAATTACTGCAATAGGAAGCAGAAGAGGGACTTCAAGCCATCAACATAATCCTTTTATTATACTTCATGAAGATAATACTACTGAAGATTATGGAGAATGCTATGGAATGGAATTATTATATAGTGGTGGATTTTTAATTGAAACAGAGGTTGATCAAATTGATCAAACAAGAGTAGTTATGGGAATTCAGCCAGAAGGATTTAAATGGAGATTAAGTAAAGAGGAAAGCTTTATTACTCCAGAAGCAGTAATTACATATTCAAATAATGGTTTTACTAAATTAAGTCACAATTATCATGATGTATATCGTAGTCATTTAATTAGAGGAAAATATAAAGATGGAAAAAGACCAGTTCTTATTAA
>ONGV01000320.1 GCA_900317445.1 uncultured Eubacteriales bacterium
CTTGCTATGGACTATGAATTTGTAATACATACTCCTCTTATGTGGATTGATAAAGCAGAGACATGGAAAATGGCAGATGAATTTGGAAAGCTTGACTATGTAAGAGAAAAAACCCTTACTTGTTACAATGGAATAATTGGAGATGGATGTGGAGAATGTCCTTCATGTAAGCTTAGAAAACGTGGACTCTTAAAATATTTAGAAAGTAAAAAGGAGAAAACTAATGGGGAGACAAAGTAAAGAGTTAGAAGGATTAAGCCTTCTTGGAAATAAAGAAACAAAGTACGATTTTGGTTACAATCCAGAAGTATTAGAAACTTTTATAAATAAGCATCCTGATAATGATTATTTTGTAAAGTTTAACTGCCCAGAATTTACAAGTCTTTGTCCAATTACGGGACAACCAGATTTTGCTACCATATATATAAGCTATATTCCTAATATTAAAATGGTAGAAAGTAAATCCTTAAAATTATATTTATTTAGTTTTAGAAATCATGGAGATTTCCATGAAGATTGTATAAATATAATAATGAAAGATTTAATTAAGGTTATGGAGCCTAAATATATTGAAGTTTGGGGAAAATTTACTCCAAGAGGTGGAATAAGTATAGACCCATATTGTAATTATGGAATAAAAGGAACGAAGTATGAAGAAATGGCAAATTACAGGATGATGAATCATGATTTATATCCCGAAAAAGTGGATAATAGATAAAATAAAAATAAAAAATACAATAATAAAAATTGTTTATTATTAAAAAATATGATAACATATAATGGAAGTATTAAAATATTGAAGGCGGGATACTTATGCAAATGAAAAAGTTACCAAAATCTGAGTTAGATGTTATGAAGGCCATTTGGAAATTAGGAGATGGAGTTTCATCAAAAGAAGTAGTTGCAGCTATGGAAGAAAAGAATGGTTGGAAAAGAACAACTACATTAACATTATTATCAAGACTTGTTGAAAAAGAATTTATTGAAGCTAAAAAAGAATTTAGATTAACTCATTACACAGCATTAGTTAATGAAAAAGATTATCTTAAATTAGCAACAGAGGAATTTTTAACAAGTGTTCATGATGGTTCATTAGGAAGTTTATTTGCAGCACTAGGAGTTTATGAAAAAATTGATAATAAAGAGTTAGAAAATTTAAAAAAAGTATTAGATAATAAATAATAAATTTATTATGATACTAGAAATAGGACTAGAGTTATTAGCTCTAGTCCTATTTCTATTTAAAAAATTATATTTAACTTTTTGCATGAAATTCATGGGAACATTTTTTGCAAGTAACAGTTATACCACCTTTTCCTCTAGGAACTCTAAGTTTTTGTTTGCAGTTTGGACATTTTAAAATTTTATATTGTTTTTTGTATTGAATTTTTTGATTTATGCTGTTTTTTAAAATGTTAAAAGATGAAGCAAAGGAATCAAAGGTTACTCTAGGAATATTATAAGGAATTTCCTTGTTAAATTTATTTAAAAGTTTATTTAAAAAATCAACAAATTTATTTAACTCATTTGTACGTTTAAAAATATTTTTTGAGAAAGCTCTAAAAAGAACTACAATAAAAATTAATAATCCTAAAGGTGAGGTATATTTACTAAAATTAAATAAACTTCCTAATATTAATAAAAATAGTGATAATAAATCAAATCCATAAGAACCATATAACATATCTACATCTCCTAAAAATATATATGAAATTATTATAGTAAAAATTATTTATAAAGTATAGCATTATTTATAGAGTTTTTTAAAAATTTATTAGGTTTAATTTGAAATTTATAGTATAATTAAATAAAAGATAATAAGGGGTGGAGAAAATGTTAACAGAAGCACAAAATGCAGAAGTGATGTTAAATTGGTCATTAAAAAACATAGATGAAGTATTAAAATGTGAAAAAAAATATGGTGGGGATATAAAAGTAAATACAATATATGCATTATGCCACTTAATAAAGGGAGAACCTAATAAAAGTTATAATCTCTTTAAAGAAGTCGTTTTCAATAAGGAAAGTTCTCAAGAAGATAAGGATATAGCAGCAGGTTGGTTTGGAAGATTAAATAATACTAAATTTTTTGATTTAAAATTGCCACAACCAAATGATTACACATATAAGCAAAGTATTGAAGGAAATGATGGTTGGTACAAAGAAATAGAAAAGCAAAATAAAGTTCTTATGGAACATAATGATGAAAAATTTAAAGAATATATAAAGGATTTAATGAAAAGAATAGAAGAAACAACAGGGGAAGAACAAGCCCAAGCACAGTTTGAAGTAGCAGAACTTGCTTTAAATGCTAAGCATTTTGAACAAGTAATTACAGGATATTATGGAGCAATAAAAGCAAATCCTAATAAAGCTATGTATTGGGGATTATGTGGAGGGGTGATTAATAAATATTTAAAATCTGACCCTTTAGGTTGTTTATTCTTTATAGAAAATGCAATAGATTTAGACCCTGAAAATCCAAGATGGTACTTAACTAGATGTATATTATTAGCAGAGTTTACAAAGGACAGAAATGTATCTAAACCTTTAAAAGAAATGATTGTAACTGAAATGGATAACCTTAGAAAGAAAGCAAAATCTTTATGTCGTCCAAGCCAGTATATTTTATTAAAACAACTAGATGATTTATACGAATTTAATAAAAAGGTTGCAGAAAGTGTAAAAAATACAAAATAAAAAAATCTTAGGTTTCTTATGTTATTTAGCTACTTTAGTCAATAGGCTCTAAGTCACTGCTTCATAAAATAAGTAACCTAAGATTTTAACAAACATAATTAATGTAAAAATTTTAAAATTATATATTAATAAAAAGGATTGCTACTAATTAATATTATGTACGCAATCCTTTTTATAATGTCTAATTTGAAAGGAATTTATTATTATGATAAACTAAAAATAAATAAAATGGTATACTAAAGTTAGATATAAGTAATGTTTAAAATATAATAAAGGAGTTAAAATGCTTGGATTAGTGGGAATAAAAAAGAATACAGATATATTTATAAGAGAGAAGCTTTCTATTATTTCCAATAAAAAAGAAGAAATTTTAAAAAAACTTTTATGTGAATTTGATGAAGTTGTTATATTAAATACATGTAATAGAACTGAAGTTTATATTAATTATTCATGTAAAGAAGATTTAGTATTAGATAAAGTGTTTATGAAACTAAATTGGGATATATCCTTAAAAAAATATGTATTCTTAATGGATGAAAAAAATACAATAAAACACATATTTCAGGTGTCATCAGGTTATCATTCTAAGATAAAAGGAGAAAGTCAAATCTTAGGGCAGGTAAAAGATGCATATAGGGATTCATGTAAAATAAGTGGAGCTACAAAAAATCTTGGAAGATTGTTTGAATGTGCTACTTTCTGTGGAAAGAAGTTTAGAGCTAAAGCAAAACTATATGAAATTCCAGTATCTTCAATATCAATAGTGGTAAATAAATTATTAGAATTAAAATGTAAAAAGGTAATGGTTCTAGGTTATGGACATATGGGAAAGCTTGCTATAAAATATCTTCTTCAAAGTAATTTTGAAGAAATAATTCTTGTTTTAAGGGATATAAGCAAAGCTAATGATATTAGTGATAAAAGGGTAAAGATTATAACTTTTAAGGAAAAAAATAAGTACATAAATTATATGGATGGAATTATTGGTTGTACATCAGCACCATATTCAGTAGTATTAGAAAATGATATTATGAAAACAGGAAATAAAATATATTGTTTTGACCTTGCTGTTCCTAGAGATATTGATAAAGAGGTATTAAAGCTAGAAAGAATTGAAGGATATAATATTGATGAAATAAGTAAGATTGATGATAAAAATAAAGTATTAAGAATGGAAAGAATGAATCAATATGAATATATTATAAATGATTCAATTAATGAATATATAAAATGGTTAGAGCTTAGAAAACTATCACCAGAAATTAAAAAAATTAAAGAAAATGCAGAAAGGGTATATAAAAGAAGATTAAAGACTTACATAAATAAAAGTAAAGATATAAATGAAAGTGAACTTGTGGAAAAACTTCTAAAAAGCATAACAAATCTTTATTCAAATAGAGCTATTGAAATTTTAAAAGAAGAAAAGCTTAAAGGAAATGAAAAAGAATGCTTACAAATAATAAAAAAGATATTTGCACAGGAAGAATAGATTACTCCTCAATAGCTTTCCTATCTAAAAAGCTTAGAGTAGGAGTTATAGGAGCAGGAAAAGGAGGAGTAATTAAAGCAAAGCACTTTTTAAA
>ONGV01000319.1 GCA_900317445.1 uncultured Eubacteriales bacterium
AAATTTTATCAAAGGTGGTGATTAAAAGAAAGACTTTTTAGAAAATAATTTAAATATTTTTTTTAAACTATTAATTATCCTTAGTTTACTTTTTTAAAAAAATAATTTTCTCAATATTCAAACAATTTAAATGCAAATTAAAAAATTTTTAAAAGTTAAAAATAAATTTACTCTTTAATGCTGTATTTCTTTTAAAAAACTTGACTTGAAAAAAATTTTTTTGTTATAATATTATCAATCGAGTGGCAAAAGCGTAAATCCAGATTAGGGTTTGCGCTTTATTTTTTTGTGCTTAAAACATGGTTATGGTAGCTTTCCTGTATAAAAAGACTCCATATATTACTTATAAATTAGGAGGAAGAAGTTTATGGAACAAGAAATTTCAATGAATAAGATGGGAGTTGAGCCTATTAACAAATTGATGTTAAAAATGGGTCTTCCAATGATTGTATCAATGGCACTACAAGCACTATATAATATTGTAGACAGTTATTTTGTTAGTTGTATGAAGGATACTGCAGAAATAACTAATATGGGAGATTATGCAGTAAATGCACTTACCTTAGCTTTCCCAATACAAATGTTAATGGTAGCAATAGGGGTTGGTACTGGAGTTGGTATAAATGCTATTTTATCTAAAAGTTTAGGAGAAGGAAAGAGAGAGTTTGGAAGCAAAATAGCTGGAAACTCTATTTTTCTTGGAGTTTGTACTTATATAGTATTTTTAATTTTTGGGTTATTTGGAGTTAATGCATATATTACGTCTCAAACATCAGATTCAATTATAATTGAAATGGGAAATTCATATCTTAGAATTTGTACTATTTTTTCTTTTGGAATTACTATGTATATTACATTTGAAAAATTATTACAATCAACAGGAAAAACTATGTTATCAACAATTGGACAGGTAGCAGGTGCTATAACTAATATCATATTAGATCCTATTCTTATTTTTGGATATTTTGGCTTACCAGAAATGGGTATTGAAGGTGCAGCCTATGCAACAGTTATTGGTCAATGTGTATCCTTTACATTGGATGCTATTTTTCATTATAAGTTAAATAATAAAGATATTGATACGAAATTTAGGTATATAAAACCTGAGAAAAATATTATAAAAGAAATTTATAAAATAGGGATACCTTCTATAGTAATGCAAGCATTAATGTCATTTATGACCTATGGAGTAAACATAATATTTGGGATAGTATCTAGTACAGCTGTAACAGCTTATGGAGTTTATTATAAAATTCAACAATTTGTTTTCTTTGCAGCTTTTGGTATGAATAATGCTATGATTCCTATAATAAGCTTTAATTATGGTATGCAGGATAAGAAAAGATTAAAAGAAGGAATTAAATATGGAATAATTTATACAATAATAATTATGTTAATTGGAGCAATACTTCTTCAGTTATTTGCAAAACAAATTTGTGGAATATTTGCAGTATCTCAAGAAACTCAAAAGCTTTGTATTTATGCTATTAGAATAATTACTTTTGGATATTTATTTGTTGGAGCAAATATTGCATATCAAGGAATTTTTCAAGCATTAGGTTATGGAGTAAGTTCATTAATAATCTCTTTGTTAAGATTAATTGTAATAGTATTACCACTAGCATGGATATTAACAAAACTATCAAATGCAGAAGAAATTATATGGATTGCGTTTCCAATTGCAGAAGCCTGTGCTTTTGTAGTTGCATTAATGCTAATGAAGGGAATATCAAAATTAAAAATAAATGCAATGAAATAATTACAAAGGAAAATTTTCTTTACCTTACAATCATAATATTATATTTAATATAGAAAATAAATATATTATGAATTTTACACAATATTATTCATAATATATAATTAATATAAAAAAGCTTTAAAAAGGAGAAAATTTATGACTATTCGTCATTTAAAAATATTTATTGCAGTAGCTGAATATGGTGGTATGAGAAAGGCATCAGAGGTTTTATATATTTCTCAGCCTTCTATAAGTCAAGCAATAATGGAGCTTGAAAAACATTATAATGTAAGGTTATTTGAACGTCTTTCAAAAAAATTATATATTACAGAGGATGGAAAACATTTATTGTCTTATGCAAAACATTTAGTAAAGTCTTTTGATGATTTAGAAACCATGATGATTGAAAGGGGGAGAAATAAAAAGATACATATAGGAGCAAGTGTTTCAGTAGGAACTTGTCTTTTAGATGATATTTTAGAAAAGTTAGAAGAAAGGGATTCAAATATAGAAGCGTTTGTTACTATAAATAATACTTCAAAAATAGAAGAACTTATATTAAATAATGAGCTTGATATAGCTTTAGTAGAAGGTGAGATTGAAAGTGATGATATAATTAAAAAGCCTATATGTGAAGATGAGCTTGTGGTTGTTGTTGGAAAAAAGAATGATTTATATAAAAATGATATTATTGATTTAGAAAAGCTTCAAGGGCAAGATTTTATAGGAAGAGAAGAAGGAAGTAACGATAGAAATCAGCTTGAACAATTTTTGATAAATAAAGGTATAAAATTAAATAAAAAGTGGAGTTGTACTAATACAGAAGCAATAAAAAATACTGTAATAAGAGGAAATGGAATAGCTTTATTATCTAAGATGATTGTAAAAGAGGAAGTTGAAAAAGGGTTATTAAAGATATTATCATTAAGAAATACAAAAATAAAAAGAGAAATAAAGCTTATTTATCATAAAAATAAATATATATCAGAAACTATCAATGAATTTATAGATGTATGCATTAATAAAGAAATATAAAAA
>ONGV01000315.1 GCA_900317445.1 uncultured Eubacteriales bacterium
GGGGAAATATAGCAAAGGCTATAGTAAGTAAAGGGTATGCTAAAAACTATAAAGAAGCTTTCGATGAATATTTAATGCAAGGAAGAGTAGCATATGTTAAAGGGGAAAAATTAAGCTTTAAAGAAGTGCTAAATATAATAAATGATAGTGGAGGATTAGCAGTACTTGCTCATCCTGGAAAAATATATCGAAGAATAGAAGTTGAAAGCATTATAAAAATGCTTAAATGCCATGGTATGAAGGGAATAGAAGTTTATCATCCGAGTCATAGTAAAGAACAAATAAATACATTTTATAATTTAAGCAAAAAATATAAGTTATTAATTAGTGGGGGCAGTGATTTCCATAACTTTAAAAAGAATGGAAAAACCATGGGTTCTCAAGGAATTAATGAGTTATTATTAGAAAAAATAATAAATTTTAAAGAAAAGTTATAATTTTGGAGGGAAGATAATGGAATACTCAAGAAAGGCAAAAAACATTAATCCATCAATTACTTTAGCCATTACGGCAAAGGCAAAGGCATTAAAGGCAGAAGGAGTAGATGTTGTTAGTTTTGGTGCAGGGGAACCAGATTTTAATACACCAAAAAACATTATTGATGCAGCAGTACGTGCAATGGAGGAAGGAAAAACAAAATACACTCAAACAGCAGGTATATTAGAATTAAGAGAAGCTATTTGTAATAAGTTAGAAAAGGATAATAACTTAAAATATAATCCAAATCAAATAATAGTTTCTACTGGTGCTAAGCAATGTTTAGCAGATGTTTTTATGGCTATATTAAATCCAGGAGATGAGGTAATTGTACCTACTCCATATTGGGTAAGCTATCCAGAATTAATAAAGTTAGCTGATGGAACTCCAGTATTTGTAGAAGCAAATGAAAAAGCTGGCTATAAGTATACTATAGAAGATTTAGAAAAGGTAGTTTCAGATAAAACTAAGGCTTTAGTTTTAAATAGTCCTAACAATCCAACAGGAACAATATATCAAAAAGAAGAACTAGAAGTTATAGCTGAATTTGCAAAAAAGCATGATATATTAATAATTTCAGATGAAATGTATGAAAAGTTAATATATGATGGAGAAAAGCATATAAGTATAGCATCATTATCTCAAGATGCTTATGAAAGAACAATAGTTATAAATGGTGTTTCTAAAGCATATGCAATGACTGGATGGAGAATAGGATATGCAGCTGGAAAAGAAGAAATTATAAAACTTATGGTAAGTGTTCAAAGCCATGTAACTTCAAATCCTAATTCAATAGCTCAATATGCTTCAGTAGAAGCCTTAAATGGACCAACAGACGAATTAGTAAAGATGATAGCAGAATTCGATAACAGAAGAAAATTCATGGTTAAGAGAATAGGAGAAATTGAAGGTCTTGATATAATATATCCAAAGGGTGCATTCTACTTAATGATAAATGTAAGCTGTGTTTATGGAAAAGCTATAAACGGAAAAACTATTAAAAACTCACTAGATTTTTCATCAGAACTTTTAGAAGAAGAAAAAGTAGCAGCAATACCAGGAGCTGCATTTGGACTAGACAAGTTTATAAGACTTTCCTACGCAACATCACAAAAAGACATCGAAGAAGGACTAAACAGAATAGAAAACTTTATAAAGAAATTAAAATAATAAGTTTTTAATATAGGTATGTTATAAAAAGTTAAACCAACTTTTTATAACATACTTTTTTTCATATGTATTATTATATATTTTATAATATTAATTTTGCTTATTAAAATATTAGGTTTCTTATTTTATGAGGGTGTGACTTGGAGCCTGTCGATAAGTGAGAATCAAAATTTTATATTTTTTTATTCGAACTTACCCAGCGAGCAAAGCGAGTCGGGCTTCCTTTAAACATAAGAAACCTAATATTTTTTAATCTGCCTTTTTTATTTTTTTATATATGTGTATAATAAACTTATAATCTATTTGTTTGGAGGAATATAATGAAAAAATTAGCCATATTTGATATTGACTTTACTATAACTAAAAAGGAAACATTTATACAATTATTTATTTATTCAATTAAAAAGGATATAAAAAATATTAAGTATATTCCTAGAGCTATTTATAGTGGAGTAATGTATGGATTAGGATTTTTTGATGAAAA
>ONGV01000313.1 GCA_900317445.1 uncultured Eubacteriales bacterium
CATTTTTATACTCTTCAAGCATACCCTCTATACCTTTTTCTGAAAGACTCATATCTACATTAAAAGGAACTGCTATATTCCATGGTGAATTATATTTTCTTTCCTCATCTGGTCTTAGCTTTAATTTTAAATTCTTTATATCATAAACTCCAGCTAAAATTACAGATTTAAATGTAACTGCTCTACCTTTTTCCCTATCTAAATATTTATTTCTAAGCATTCCTAAAAAATTTAAAAATATTTGATTATTAGAACTTTTATCTACCTCATCTATTATAAGAATTACTTCTTTATCTAAGTTTTTTATGAATTTAGATATTAACCTAGATAAATTAGACAATGTAGAAACCTCTAAACTCAGTTTTCTAAATATCTCCCTTAAATTTTCATCTACACAATCAAGCATATCATCAATTAAATTTATAAATTCTGTTACAAATTTTTCTTCCTTACTAAAAACAATATCTCCAATTCCTTCAAAGCTTATATCTATAACTAAATATTTCTCATTTAAACTCTTTTCTAAAGCTGTTAATGTTGTAGTTTTTCCATATTGTCTTGGTCTATTTATTACAAAGTATTCTTCATTCTCTATTAATACCTTTATTTTTTCTAACTTATCACTTATATCAACCATATAATGCTTCTTTGGATTACAAAGACCAGTTGTATTAAATCTTTTCATATACTTAAATACTCCTAATTTTATTATATTATCAATCAACATTATAATTATATAGTATTCTCTTATTTATGTAAAATAGATTTATTATAATTTTCTGAAAATATTTTTTCAAAACCAAAAGCCATACTCTTTCGAATACAGCTTATATTATGCTTATTACTTATAATTTTCTAAATGCTTAAATTTCTAAACAAATACTTCAAATATTTCTTTTCCTTCAACAATTACTTCTTCTTTTTTATATTCTTTATTTTTATTAAAATTAAATACTAGTAAGTATCCTTTATTTTGATTATTAATATCAAGATAATTAGCTAGTTGCTTTAGACCTTTTTCATGGTATTCTTCTCCACGCCACACTTTTAGCTCTATTATATATTTATTGCTATTATAAGTTATTACTACATCTAACCTTTTTTCTTCTGAAATTTGTACTTCCTTAAATGCAAACCCTATTCCATTTATTATTGGTGTTAGGAAAGATAAAAATAACATTCTGCCATGTGTTTCTAAAAATCTTTCATTATTTGAAGAATATTCTTCTTTCATAAACTGCTGAAATCTAAGAAGAATTTTTTTAATATTAAGACCATTACCTTCAATAAAATTAGATTTAAAATTATATTTTTTCATTGTATCATTATTTTCTAGTAATGATGAAAAATAGTTATATAAAACTTGAGAAAATATTCTATTTGAAATAGCTACCATATTATCTTCATTTTTAAAATATCCAAACATTACTCCTAAATTTATGGTAGGATTAAATATATTAAAAGTATTTCTAGCTCCATTCATTATAATATCTAAAACATAATCTTTTAAATCCTTATTATTTTCTATGTTCTTTATTAAATCATCAAATAATGTATTTTGCTCATTTAATAATAATTTAACAGCCTTTATCATATTTTCTTCATTCCATAAAGCTTTTAAATTCTCATCTATTATCTGACATATCCTACTTACTAAAAAAGGATACCCATTTGTGTAGAAATAAATAAAGTCTACTACTTTATCTAAATCTAATTCAATATCTTTGTCTTTTTTATACTCTTGTAGCATATTCTTTATTCCTGTTTTTGATAAACTCATATCAATATTAAAAGGAACTGCTATGTTCCATGGTGAATTATACTTTCTTTCTTCATCTGGTCTTAACTTTAATTTTAAGTTTTTTATATCATAAACTCCTGCTAAAATTACAGATTTAAATGTAACTACTTTCCCTTTTTCTCTGTCTAAATAGTTATTTCTAAGCATACCTAAAAAATTTAAAAACAATGTATTATTAGAACTTTTATCAACTTCATCTATTATAAGAATTACTTCTTTACTACATTCTTCAATAAATTCATTTAAATAATTACTTAATTCATCTAAATTAGTAACTTTCTCACAATATTCCAATAACTTGTTACTATTATTTTTATCAATAAGTCTTATAGCTTTAGCACAATTTTTCAAAAATGTTTGACAGAATAATTTCTCATCATTAAAAATAACATCTCCAATTCCCTCAAAACTTATACTTATAACTAAATATTCTACACTTAAACTCTTTTCTAAAGCTGTTAATGTTGTAGTTTTTCCATATTGCCTTGGTCTATTTATTACAAAGTATTCTTCATTCTCTATTAATACCTTTATTTTTTCTA
>ONGV01000310.1 GCA_900317445.1 uncultured Eubacteriales bacterium
TAAATTCATTTCTTTACCATTAACTTTCACAATTTTTCACCTTCTTTAAAATTAAATAAATAAAGACTTACCTTAGTATAGGCAAGTCTTAAATTCATAAACTTTTTATTGCTTCCCTACGGTGGTATTAACCACATCAGGTTTAAGAGTCTCAATTCTAACAGAATATCTCTCAACTAACTCCTAGTTAGTGCCCCTAGCCTTTAATATTTTATTATGAAATAATTATATTCTTCTTATTTCTTATTGTAAAGTATAATTTTGTTAATAAAATATTTAGTAAAAATACTTACCTTCTTTTAGAATGCCTATTACTATTATTGTTATTATTAAAATCCATTCCATTCATATTGTTCATTCCATTATTTGGATTGTTCATCATATTAAGAAAATTTGAAAAATCATTTTGATAATTATTATTTCCACCTTGTCCTATCATACCTTGAAGCATATTAAATAAGGGATTGCTATTAGTATTTCCCATAAGCATATTTAATAAAGGATTGTTCATCATGTTATTGTTCATAATGTTATTATTCATCATACCATTCATCATGTTATTGTTCATCATTCCACCATTCATAAGAAGAGTTAATAATATATTTATTAAAGGGTTCATTTTCTCCACCTATATAAATTACTGCTTATAATATATTATTTTTTTTATAATAAAATGATACTAGTTTATTATAAAGTGGCTTTTTTAACTAATAAGTTAAATAATTTTTGTGATGATTCATCATTTTTATATAAAAATTCTGGATGCCATTGTACTGCAATAGCCATTTTTGCTTTTTCTATTTCTATTCCTTCTATTAATCCATCTGTTGCCATAGCATTTATTTTTACATCTGTTCCCTTTTTTCTTATTCCTTGGTGATGCAAACTATTTACTAACATCTCCTCTTTTTGAATACATTCATAAAGGATTGTATCTTTAAATATTTCAATTTTATGAGTCCCTTCATTATAAGGATGTTTTTGTTTATGAGTAAGGGTTATTTTATGTCCTCTTTCTGTTTGAATATCTTGATATAAACTTCCCCCCATAACAACATTTAAAATTTGAAGTCCTCTGCAAATTCCTAATAAAGGCTTGTCCATATTTATTAATCTTTCTAATAAATATTTCTCTTCTTCATCTCTTTCAAAACATATTTCTCCACAACAATATTGTATTTTATCTGTATACAATAAAGGATTTACATCCTGTCCGCCAGTAAAAAGAAATCCATCCATTTCATCACATAATTCTTTTAATATATTCTTGTCTGTAGTTAAAGGGAGCATATAAGGAATTCCTCCTGCTCTTATTATTCCATCCATATAACCTGGAACCATCCATAAACTATCTTTTTCTGAATCATATAATGGTAAAACTCCTATTTTAGCTTTCATAACAGTCACTCCTTTAAAACAAAAAGGTGCACACTTTTATAAAGTGCACACCTTTGTACTATCTTAATTAGATATTATCAAAATAATATTTTATTGTCAAAACTTATTATTTTCTTCCAAATATTCCTTTTTTATGAGTTTTAGTAGCTTCTGCTCCTTCAATTTCTTCTCCACAAGCTCTCATAAATTCTTCTAATGCTTCTTTTTGTTTTTCATTAAGATTCTTAGGAATGTCAACTATTACTTTAACATATTGGTCTCCTCTGTTCTTTGTGTTAACTATTTGAACACCCTTACCTCTTAATCTAAATACAGTACCTGATTGTGTACCTGCTGGAACTGTATATTTAACATCTCCATCAATTGTTGGAACCTTTATTTCTGTTCCAAGAGCTGCTTTACCCATAGAAATATGAGTTTCTACATGTATATCATTGTCTTTTCTAATGAATTGTTTAGATGGTGCAACTTTAAATACAACATGTAAATCTCCTGCTGGTCCACCATTTTTACCTGCATGACCTTGACCTCTTAAAGTCATATATCTTCCTGTATCTACACCTGCTGGAACTTTTATAGTTATCTTTCTGCTCTTTCTTGCAGTTCCTTTTCCTTTACATGTATGACATGGCTTTTCTGCAATTTTACCCTTACCACCACATTGGTCACATGTAACAGTTCTTATAGAAACTCCAAAAAGACTTTGAGTTTGCATATTTATATGACCTTGGCCGTGACATTTTGGACAAGTTTTTAATTCTGTTCCTTTTTCAGCTCCTGTTCCATTACAATCTTCACAGTTTTCAACCCTTGAAATTGAGAATTGCTTTTCAGCACCAAATACAGCTTCTTCAAAAGTTAAGTTTAAAGTATATTCAATATCTTCACCTTTAACTGGTCCATTTCTTCTTGTAGATGTTCTTCCACCACCAAAAATATCACTGAATATATCTCCAAAGTCTCCAAAATCACTAAATCCACCACTGAATCCGCCAGCTCCACCGCCAAATCCGCCTGGTTCTGCTGTTCCAAATCTATCATAGTTGGCTTTCTTTTCAGGATCTGAAAGAACTTGATAAGCTTCATTTATCTCTTTAAATTTTTCTTCTGCTTCTTTATTTCCTTGATTTTTATCTGGATGATATTTTATAGCTAATTTTCTAAATGCCCTTTTTATTTCATCATCGCTTGCACCTTTTTGAAGTCCTAAAACTTCATAATAATCTTTGCTTGCCATTTGAATTTCACCACCTAGTTTATTTTTAACTTTAGAAAAGGGAAGACGACCTGTGTCTTCCCTCTAACATTATATAAGGTTATACCCTATTTTTGCAAACTATTTATCGTCATCAACCTTAAAATCTGCATCTACAACATTGTCATCTTGTGGACCTGCTGCTCCTCCTTGAGCTCCCATGTTTGGATCAAATCCTTCTGCACCTCCTGGTTGTGCTCCTGCTTGTTGATAAATCTTTTGAGAAACTGCATAGAATGCTTGATTTGCTTCTTCCATAGCTTTCTTAACTGCTTCTATATCATCAGAATCTTTAACTTTCTTAAGTTCTTCAATCTTAGCTTCTATATTTGACTTATCTGCTGCATCAACCTTATCACCAAGTTCACCTAAAGTCTTTTCTAATTGATAAATTGTTTGGTCAGCATTGTTGTGAACTTCTATTTTTTCTTTTCTCTTCTTATCTTCTTCTGCAAACTTTTCAGCTTCCTTAACAGCCCTATCTACTTCTTCTTCACTTAAGTTAGTTGAAGCAGTTATTGTTATGTTAGCTTCTTTTCCTGTTCCCTTATCTAAAGCAGATACCTTAACAATACCATTTGCATCTATATCAAAAGTAACTTCAATTTGAGGAATTCCTCTTGGAGCTGGAGCTATTCCTGAAAGGTTAAATCTTCCTAAGCTCTTATTGTCAACAGCCATTTGTCTTTCACCTTGAAGTACGTTTATATCAACTGATGTTTGGTTATCAGCATAAGTTGAGAAGATTTGGCTCTTCTTAGTTGGAATTGTTGTATTTCTTTCGATTAATGGAGTTGAAATACCACCTGCTGTTTCAATACCTAATGTTAATGGAGTAACATCTAATAATAATACATCTTTAACTTCACCAGTTAATACACCTGCTTGAATAGCTGCACCAATTGCAACACATTCATCTGGGTTAACTCCCTTTGAAGGTTCTTTTCCTGTAAAGTTCTTAACAGCTTCTACAACTGCTGGTATTCTTGTTGAACCACCAACTAATATTACTTTATCTATTTGATTTATTGAAAGTCCAGCATCTTCTAAAGCTTTCTTCATTGGAGTTATAGATCTTTCAACTAAGTCATGAGTTAATTCATTAAATTTAGCTCTTGTTAAGTTTAAATCAATATGTTTTGGACCAGTTGCATCTGCTGTGATAAATGGTAAGTTAATGTTTGTTTGAGTTGATGAAGATAATTCTATCTTAGCTTTTTCAGCTGCTTCTTTTAATCTTTGTAAAGCCATCTTATCATTTCTTAAATCAATTCCATTTTCAGCTTTAAATGTATCTGCAATGTAATCCATAATCTTGTTATCGAAGTCATCACCACCAAGTCTTGTATCACCATTAGTTGCTAATACTTCAAATACTCCATCACCAAGTTCAAGTATAGATACATCAAATGTACCACCACCTAAATCATATACAAGTATCTTTTCGCTTGTATCTGTCTTATCAAGACCATAAGCAAGTGATGCAGCTGTTGGTTCGTTTATTATTCTTAAAACTTCAAGTCCTGCAATCTTACCAGCATCCTTTGTTGCTTGTCTTTGAGCATCATTAAAGTATGCTGGAACTGTAATAACTGCTTGAGTTACTGGTTCTCCTAAATAAGCCTCTGCATCTGCTTTAATTTTTTGAAGAATCATTGCTGATATTTCTTGTGGTGAATATTCTTTATCATCTATTTTTGTCTTATGGTTAGTACCCATTTCTCTTTTTATTGAAATTATTGTTTTATCTGGATTAGTTATTGCCTGTCTTTTAGCTACTTGACCTACTAATCTTTCTCCATTAGCTTGGAAAGATACTACTGAAGGAGTAGTTCTTGAACCTTCTGAGTTAGCTATAACTACTGGTTCTCCACCTTCCATAACTGCTACACATGAATTTGTTGTACCTAAGTCGATTCCTATAATTTTACTCATAATTTATTCCTCCTAAAAATATAGATTACTCTATGTTCAATTTACTTTTTTATTATTTTTATTAATTGGCTACTTTAACAACTGTGTGTCTTATAACCTTGTCACCCTTTCTATAACCCTTCATAAAAACTTCAGCTACTACATTTTTATCAAGATTTTCATCTTCTACATGCATTACTGCTTGATGAAGATTAGGGTCAAAACCTTCATCTACTGGAATCTCTTCAACTCCAAGCTTTTCAAAGGATGATTGTAAGCCCTTCATTGTCATTTCAATTCCTTTTTTAAGGTCTTCTACAGAACCATCTGCTGCATAAGCTCTTTCTAAATTATCTAAAGTAGGAAGAACTTCTTTTAA
>ONGV01000307.1 GCA_900317445.1 uncultured Eubacteriales bacterium
AATAAATATATATTAGCATGGACAACAACTCCATGGACTTTACCTTCAAACTTAGCACTATGTGTAAATAAGGCTTATACATACATAGAAGCAAAAGTTGGAGATGAAGTTTATATATTAGCAAAGGATTTAGCTGATAAAGTTCTTGGAGAAGATTATGAAATAGTAAAAGAATTTAAGGGAGAAGAACTTTTAGGAGTTAAATATGAACAATTAATGCCTTTTGCAAAGGTTGAAGGAAAGGCTTTTGAAGTTATTCATGGTGACTATGTTACTTTAACAGATGGTACAGGAATAGTTCATATTGCACCAGCTTATGGTGAAGATGATAGCTTTGTTGCAAAGAAGAATGGAATAACATTTGTAAATTTAGTTGATAAAGAAGGTAAATTTGTAGATGAAGTTACTCCTTGGGCAGGAAAGTTTGTTAAAAAATGTGATGAAAGTATTTGTAATTGGCTAGAAGAAAATAATAAGCTATTTAAGAAAGAAAGACATATGCACTCATATCCTCATTGTTGGAGATGTGATACACCACTTCTTTACTATCCTAAAGAAAGCTGGTTTGTTGCTATGACAACATTAAGAGATAAGCTTATAGAAAATAATAACAAAATTAATTGGTATCCAGATAACATAAGGACAGGAAGATTTGGAAAGTTTTTGGAAAATGTTATTGATTGGGGTATTTCAAGAGATAGATATTGGGGAACACCACTTCCTATATGGACTTGTGAATGCGGACATCAAGAATGTATTGGAAGCATAGCAGAGTTAAAAGAAAAGGGAATAGATGTACCAGAAGATATAGAATTACATAAGCCTTATATAGATAATGTATATTTAAAATGTCCTAAGTGTGGAAAATCTATGAAGAGAGCTAAAGAAGTTATTGACTGTTGGTTTGATTCAGGTTCAATGCCATTTGCTCAATTACATTATCCATTTGAAAATAAGGAATTATTTGAAAAGAATTATCCAGCTCAATTTATATCAGAAGCTGTTGACCAAACTAGAGGATGGTTCTATACTTTACTTGCAATTTCAACTGCTATATTTGATAAAGCATCTTTTGAAAACTGTATAGTTTTAGGTCATGTTCTTGATAAGAAGGGCTTAAAGATGTCAAAGCACAAGGGAAATGTAGTGGACCCATTTGATGTACTTGGAAGTGTTGGTGCAGATGCTACAAGATGGCATTTCTACACAGCAAGTGCTCCATGGCTTCCAACTAGATTCTCAGTTGAAGATGTTGCAGATTCTCAAAGAAAGTTCTTAAGTACTTTATGGAATGTATATTCATTCTATGTACTTTATGCAGAATTAGATAAATTTAATCCATTAGAATACAAAGATTTTAAATCAGAAAATGTAATGGATAAGTGGATAGTGTCTAAGTTAAATACATTAGTTAAAGATGTTGATGATAAGTTAAATTCTTATGATATAACAAATGCAGCATTAGCTATTGAAAACTTTACTGATGAATTATCTAATTGGTATGTAAGAAGAAACAGAGCTAGATATTGGTCTGAAACTCTTACAGATGACAAAATAGGAGCTTATGTAACTTTATATAATACATTAGTTACTTTAGCAAAAGTTGCAGCACCATTTGTACCATTTATAACAGAAGAAATATATCAAAACTTAGTAGTTTCATTAGATGAAACTGCTAAAGAAAGTATACACTTATGTCATTGGCCAAAGGTTGATGAAGAGGCTATAGATAAGAATTTAGAAAAGGAAATGGATTTAGCTTATACAATTGTTAAACTTGGAAGAAGTGCAAGAAATGGAGCTAACATAAAGAATAGACAGCCACTTTCTAAGATGCTTGTTTCAACAGATTCACTTCCACAATATTATGGAGACATCATAAAAGATGAATTAAACATAAAAGAAGTTGATTTTGGAGCAGATTTATCACAACATGTTAACTTTGAAATAAAACCTAACTTACCAGTACTAGGAAAAGCTTATGGTAAGATGATTCCTGTAATAAGAAAAGAAATAGCAGCTAAGAATCAAATGGAATTAGCTCAAAAGATTAAGAGCGGTGGAACTGAAACTATAAATGCAAATGGAACTGAAATAGAATTAAACTCAGAAAATCTTCTTGTAACAATGCAAGGAATAGATGGATATGCATTTGCAGGTGAAGGGGAAATTGGAGTAGTTCTTGATACTCATATAACTGATGAATTAAGAGAAGAAGGTCATGTAAGAGAAATAATATCTAAAATTCAAAACATGAGAAAAGAAAAAGGCTTTGAAGTTGCAGATAAGATAAACTTATATGTTGCAGATAATGATATGTTAATATCAGTTATAGAGAAATTTAAGGATACAATAAAGAAAGATACCTTAACAGTAGAAATAATTTCAGGAGCAGAAAGAGATTATACTGAAACTATAATAAATGGTGAAAAGTTAAACTTAGATGTTGAAATAAATAAGTAATTTTGAGGAGACTAGCAAAAGCTAGTCTCTTTAATTATACTAATTGATAAAATATATATAATATTTTGAAATATCCTTGTTTTTGAGAAAATATATATGTATAATTATATAAATGAACGAGAACTAATAGGAGGGATATAATATGGCGACTTCTATAAAAGATGTGGCAAAAGAAGCAGGAGTATCAATTGCAACTGTATCAAGAGTATTAAATGACATAGATGTTGTAAATGAAGATACAAAAAAGAAAGTTTTAGATGCTATAAAAAAATTAGGCTATAGACCTAATATAGTTGCAAGAAGTTTAAAAACTCAAAAAACAAGTACTATTGGAATACTAATACCAGATATAGCAAGTCAATTTTATCCAGACATTGTTAGAGGAGCTGAAGATGTAACAAATATTTATGATTATAACATAATATTATGCAATTCAGATTTTGATGTTGAAAAAGAAAAAGAGTATTTAAGAGTACTTAAAGAAAAAATGGTTGATGGAGTAATTTATATAAGTAGCTCTCTTAATGAAGAGATACTTGACTTAATTAATGAACTAGATCTAAAAACCGTATTAGTAGAAACTAAGGATAAAAATGGAAGGTTACCTAGTGTAACTATTGATAACATATCAGCATCATACGAAGGAACAAAATATTTAATAGACTTAGGATTAAAAAACCTAGCATTTATAGGAGTAAACGGAGAAAATATGAATGCTTGGGGAGAAAGATACATAGGATTTGTAAATGCTCTTAAGGATGCAGGGTTAGAATCAGATGAAGAGTTATGTTATTTTAAAAACTTAACTGTTAAAACAGGTTACCAAGCAATACAAAGGTTTACAGAAAATAACAAGAAGTTTGATGGAATAGTATGTGCTTCAGATGAAATCGCAATGGGAGCAATAAATGCACTAAGAGAAAAAGGCATTAGAGTACCAGAAGATGTTAGTGTTATAGGATTTAATAATAATATTTTAGGAGAAATATTCTATCCAAAATTAACTACTATATCTCAACCAAGTTATGACATGGGTTCTGTTGCTGTAAGAATGTTAATAAAGATTCTTAATAAAAGAGAACTAGATAATCCTAACTATATTTTAAATTATGAAATAATAAAGAGAGAAAGTACTAAGTAACATTAAATAGCTAACTACCCTAAAAATTAAAGTTTTGAGAATAAAAAGTGTGAAGTATTACTTTGTTTTGACTTATTGTCAGAAAGATGGAAAAATCTAAGTAATAATTTCACACTTTTTTATATGTTTTTTAATTTACTTTTCATATATTAGTTTAAATTTATTTTTACATAAATTATGTATTTTTTGTCATGTACTAATTATATATCTTTCATTTACTACTTAATGTAAATCTTTGATTACTTTTATACGTTTTTTGTACAAGCTCCAATTATAATAAGATCATCAAGTGATTATAAAAACACTTTTAAATAATTAAAATTTTAGGAGGAAACAAAATGTATAATGATTTATTAAAGGATCCAGTTTTAAGAAAGAAGATTGCTAATATTGCAGAAAACCCATGTGGTGATGCTATTGCTGAATTAGATGAACAAGACTTAAACACTCTTGCAGGTGCAGGTATATTAGCTGCAGTTAGTAGCTATCTTGGCAATAAAGGTAGATATTGTACTATAACTAAAGAATGTCAACCAAATTGTAATTAATTTTTATACTTTAGGAGGTATTTATTATGAATAAAGAATTTGATCCAACAGGAATAATAAAAGAAGATGAATTAATAGAAGTTACTGAGGCTAAAGATGCTAATGGTGCTGGAACTCCAACTGTTACAATTCCTTTAACTATAGCTGTATCTGCAGCGTTTTGTCCAACTACTAAATGTTCTTCAAAATGTTAGTAAAAAAATTATAATATTAAGTGGCAAACATTATAATGTTAATCACATAAAAATCATAGGATATTAAATTATCCTATGATTTTTTTATTAAAATAATAGCATTTATTATTAATTTTTAAAATATAGGTAGTTATATGATATTATTGTAACTAATTAGATAAGGAGATGAGAAATAGTGAAGAAGATAGAACAATTGTTATTTTTGATTGACAATAATAAAAAAAATGAAGATATTAAGTTGACAATGGAATATGATTCTGATAACACTAATATGAATAACAAGTTGTTTCTTAAATTTGGGAAGTTTTTAATGATATTATATCTAACTAATAATCATCTCAATAGAAATGATATAAAATATTCTAATAGTGATATATATTTTAAACTAAGAAATGTAAATAATACAAGTAGCCATATTAAGGATATAACAGCAGAAAATATAATAAAGGATATGATATCAAAGTCAGTATATAACATAGAGTTCTTACCTAAAAATATTGAGAGAATTAATAAAGAACAATTATATTATATAAAAGAAGGATTTAAAAAGTCATATAATGAGTGTATAAACTATAAAATTAGATGGATTAAATATCTAGAGAAAAGAGATGAATGTTATTATGTACTGATTAATAACATAAATATGCTTAATGTAAATGATCTTAATAGGCAATTAAAGTTATTAGATATAAGGTTTGATTCAATAGTAGAAGCAGGTAATGAAGAAGCTAATTACTTATATGGTGAAATAGAGTCTATTGAAAGTTATTGTAAAGTTTTAGATGTATATATACAAGATGCCATTATAGGTATGGGGGATAATGGGATGGAATTAATGTGGATGGAAAATGATAATAAAGTAATTAAGCCTACAATGCTAGATAATATCTATTTAGGATTGATTCTATCATACACATATTTTGTTTCTAAAAATAAATATTATTATCAATCATTAATTCAAACATTAAATCCAGTAGTTACTTATTTTAATAATAATGAGGTACATGATGAAACTATTTTATTAATTATATTTGTAATCAATAAGATAAGTCCATATAATAAGTTAGATTCTATAGTGAAAAAATATTTTAATAGTTATAATTTAATATTAAACAATATTTACAATACAGAAAATCTTATTAAGATAGCGTTAAAAATAATTAATGAGAAGTGTATAAATAAGGTAGCTAATATTATATTATAATTTCAATAATTATGAATAAAATATCAATTTTTATAAAATAGTTAAATGAAATATACAATAATTATATAAGTTTTAAGAAAATTTATAAATATAAAAGATATATTTAATTGCTTATTATACTATTTATAAAGAAAATTTAAAATAGGGGGTAGGGCAATGTTAAATATATATATATGTGAAGATGATGATATAGAAAGAAATAATATAGAAAAAATAATAAATAATGTAATAATAATAGAGAATTATGATATGAATATTGAATTGTCAACTAGCAGTCCAAATGAATTATTAAAGCATTTGAATGCGAATAAAGTGAGTGGAATATATTTTTTAGATGTTGATTTAAAGAATAAAATTAATGGAATAAAGCTAGCAGAGAAGATAAGAGAATATGATCCAAGAGGATTCATAGTTTTTGTTACAACTCATGCAGAGATGAGTTATTTAACATTTATATATAAGGTAGAGGCTATGGATTATATAATTAAAGATACTTATGAAAATATAAGAGAAAGAATACACAAATGTATAATGAATGCCAGTAAAAAATATATAGCTAAAACAACAGAACTTCAGAAAAATTTTACATTAAGAATACAAGATAAAATTATAAGTGTTGAATATGATGAGATATTATTCTTTGAAACATCACCTACAATACACAAAATAATATTACATGGAGTAGATCGAAATGTAGAGTTTTATGGTAACATGAAGGACATTGAAGAGAAGTTAGATGATAGATTCTGTAGATGTCACAGATCTTACTTGATTAATAAAAATAATATTAAAGAAATAGATAAAAGTGAACGTATGATATATATGAAGAATGGAGAAGCTTGTTTAGCATCTACAAGGCTTATAAAGAGTTTAATTAATAATTAATGTTATAAATTTGAATAACATAAGAAAGAAGATATAGGTTTTTATAAATACTATACCTTCTTTTTTGTTTAAGTAAACAGGTTTTTTATACCTCTAGTAGATATAAGGCATTTTTCTCCATTAATCATATATGCAATACGATTTTTCTTATCTAACTCTTTTATTTTATCTTTGTTTACGATAAATGAATTATGACATCTAATGAATCTTTCATCTAATGAATTCTCTACTTCTTTCATTTTGCTATAAAATTCAACTTGCCTATTCAATGAATGAAGAACAACTTTATGAATGGTTGAAGATGTTTCAAAAAACAAGATATCATTATAATCAATATTAATTATTTTATCTTCAACTTTTATAGAGAAAATCTTTTGTAATTCTGAAGATTTTGTTTTGTACTTATTATGAGCATTATTTATACACTCACTAATTCTTTGCTTTATATTATTATAATTATCCTTTATTATATAATCCATTGCTTCAACTTTGTAGATAAATGTAAGATAACTCATTTCAGCATGAGTAGTTATGAATATAATGAAACCTCTAGGATCATGTTTACGAATCTTTTCAGCTAATTGTATTCCGTTGATATCACTATGAAGATCTACATCTAAGAAGTATATACCAGTGTTTGAAGTTCCTTTTATATTATCAATTAGTTCATAAGGATCTGATGTGGAAAGAGCTAAGTCAATATCATAATTTTCTATAAGAATAATATCTTCAATTATCTTTGTAAGCTTCTCTCTTTGATTTTGATTATCTTCACATACAAAAGCTTTTAACATCTTGTACCTCCTCTATATGTTAATTTTATTAAATGTATAATATCTCCTTATCTATAGAAGAGATATTAGTTTAGTAAAAAAATTGTTAATATACTATGAATATGATAACATATTACCATAAAAGGAATATAACAAGCAATTATTATAAAAAAATGCACAAATTTTATTTTTAATTATCTTATTCATATGACTTTTACTAATAGAAAATAAAATGTTACATTATAATAAATAAGGAAAAAAAAGATTTATAATTAAATCATAGAAATAAAAAAATATTAAAGATAGGTGGTTGAATATTTATGAAAATGAAATTAAATGGAGAAAAAATAATGAAGAATATTATAAGAGAAGTTAAAAACTTAGGTATAAGCCATGTAGAAGATGGATATAGTCAAACAATATTTTTCTATGAACCTAAAATAAGTAATAAACTATTAAATAGAAAAAAAGATGAAGTAAAAAATGTATAATAATAGATTGAGAATAATAGATTTAAATGAGATAATTGCATTAAATGTCAGTAAACATTTAATTAGATATGGTAGCATTGATGAATATGATAATGAATACATATATTTAGGAGTATATCTTATTAGCTCATTAATAACAAAATCTTGTCTTTTATTAGTTACAAGTATAATACTAAGTTTGACTGAAAAAGTATTTATTATGGCTGTAATATTTTTACTAATAAGATTTTTTTCTAGCGGACTTCATATGAAAAGCAGTATTTCATGTACTATTACATCTCTAGTATTTTATCTAGGTGGGAGTTTTATTGCTGATAGAATATCATTAAGTAATGAAATATGTTTAGTATTTCTATTAATATTAGGAAGTATTATAGTAAGATATTCACCAGCAGATACTGAGAAGAGACCTATATTAGGAGTGGACAAAAGAAAAGCATTACAAATAAAATCTGGAATAGCTGTTGTAACGATAATTATTATTAATATATTATTAGGTAGCAATATTGTATTCAAGTTAACAACAGTTGTTTATCTATTTCAGATGATAAGTGTTATCCCAATAACTTATAGAATTATGAATGAAAATTATAATAATTATTTAAATTATGAATAAAATAATATATAATTTTTAGAAAACTTTTACACTAAATAAAAAATTACTTTATTATTAATAATAAGTTGTATATAATATTAATAATATTATATTTAGGTGGTGTCATAATGAGTAACTCTGTTAATTTGTTTTTTGCGTGTAGTATGATGCTTATATTTATGACCATAATAATATATAGTTTAGTTATACCTAGATTTACAATAAAAGAATACATAAGAATGTTAATATGTATTCTTTTAATATTTTTTGTACTATTTTTTATTAATAAGGATATAGCCCAAACCTCTTTTTATATTTTGCCTTTTATATTTATTTATATAAAAACTCGTAAAATATTAAAGAGTCTTTTTATACAAGCATTAGCTGTTATTATCTATTTAGGAGTTTCTTGTATAATGTTCAAAATAGGAGTGGATTATTTAGGATACCCATTAAATGCTTATGGAAGAATTACATTTCTATTTGAATTAGTAGAGTCTTTAATAGCAGTTATAATAAGTTATTTTGTAGGGAAGCTATTTTATAAGCATAAGTTAGAATCTTCAGATTCGAAGAGGGTTTCAGGACCAAATTTTCCATTAATGATATATTTAATAGTAATAATATCAGGTGTTTTATTAACTTTATGCATATTTGATGGAGATAGTAGTAATTTTGAAACAGCAGAAGGACTGCTTGCTATTTTTTATATAGTAATAATGTTTGTTATAATAGGAATATTAGCTTATATATTTGCAAAAGAAAACAAGATAGAAAAGCGAAGGATACAGTATGATAATTTAGAAGAATATACTGCTAAATTAGAAGTATTATATACTGATATGCGTAAATTTAGACATGATTATACTAATATATTATCTTCTATGTATAGTTTTATAGAGGAAAATGATATGTATGGTCTGAAGAAGTATTTCAATGAAAAAATACAGCCATTAAATCAAAAGATGAATAGTAATAATTATAAGTTAGGTGTATTGAAGAATGTACATTTACCTGAAGTTAAGGGATTATTATCTAGTAAGATAATAAAAGCTCAGGAATTAGGGTTAGATACTTTTATTGATATAAGTGAACCTATAGATGAGATAAATATAGACATTGTAGAATTAGTTAGATCTATAGGAATTATTATGGATAATGCAATTGAAGCTGCATTATCTAGTGAGGATAAAAGAATATGTTTAGGATTAATCAAGAAAAATCAATCTGTTATTATAGTGGTATCTAATAGTTTTTCTGGAGATATTCCTTCAATATCTATGTTATTTAAGCAAGGATTTTCAACTAAGGGAGAGAACAGAGGAATTGGACTAAGTAACCTAAAAGAAATTTTAAACAAGTATAGAAATGTAACTTTAGATACATTTATAAAAAATAAATTGTTTTTTCAAGAGATTACAGTTAATAATAGAAAATAAAATATAAAAGGAGCTGTCATAATAGCAATTAAAAAATTGCTATTATGACAGCTCCTTTTGTATTGTAAATATTTAATAAAAGAATAGCTTATAGTTATATGCTAATTTATTTTTTTTACTTTGATTTTTTTTCGTTTTTTACAAAAAGGTTATAAGAAATTATACTTGCAGCTATTATAGCTCCTATTATTGCTATATCCATAGTAATCAACTCCTTTATAAAAATTATTCTTTTTATAGTTATATTTTAGTCTATCTTTAATTGTTTTTATCTAATAAGTAAAAAATGATGTTTTTTAAATAATTAGTGTGTTTTAAATAATTCAATATTGACTTTAATGATAGTAAAAAGACTTAAATTTATAAATGTGATAAATGTAAGAAATGAAGTGATATATTTTTCTTAGAAAAGGAGAGGAGGAAAAATATTGGAAAATCAGAATTGGGAAATTACTTATCTTGATATAAAAGAATATTGGCTTACTCTTTTCAGAGAATTTGATTCAATGGATGAGCTAGATAAACTTTTAGAAGAAGTATCTAGAATTAAAGAAGATAAAGTTGAAACTTTCATTTTAAATTATTCAAATAAGATAAATGAAGAAGACTATAAGAAATTATTTACAATTGAGATGTCAGCTAGATTGTGCAATTTAGTTAAGAAGTTGAAAAGAAAAAATCCTTTTATAAATTTTTTTGTACCATTCTTAAATTATTATTTCAATGAATTAAATAATATGATAGAGTCATCAACTTTTATTGAAGACAAAGATAAATTCTTATCTTGTTTTTTAGAAAATGAATATTTGAATCTATTAGAATTCTCACAGAGGACACTTGTCTTAGAAGTTAATTGTGCAAGAATAAATGGACTACTAAAAGGTAATACCAGTGAAGAAAGATTTAATTATTATATTGATTATTTATTAAAAGATAACAATTATTTAAGAACAGTATATGATGAATATAACCATTTAAGTAATTTATTAATCTTAAGATGCAGATGGGATTTTCAGTTTGTATGTACAGTAATAAGTAGGATAGAGGAAAATATATATGAAATAAAATCTGAGATTTTAGATACAGATAATGATATAAAAATAAAAAGCATATCTTTAGGGTTAGGAGATAGTCATAACAAGGGAAAGACAGTTTCTATTATCAGCTTTAGTGATGATAGCAAGATTGTATATAAGCCTAGAACAATGGAATTAGAATTAGGGTTTAATAAATATCTAGAATTCTTAAATAGTAAATCTGAGAATAGAAATTGTTATCTATATACTATGAAAGTAATTAGTCATGAAGATTATGGATTTTGTGAATTTGTGAAACATGAGGAATGTAAGAGTTTAGAAGAGGCAAAAAATTTTTATTATAAGACAGGAAAGCTTTTAGCTGCATTATATTCTTTAAATGCAAAGGATATTCATCATGAGAATATTATTGCAAGAGGTTTAGAACCTATAGTAATTGACTTAGAAGCATTATTTCATTCAGATATTACTTTAATAGATAAGAAGTTTTTTAAATCTATAGAAGTTGCTCAGAAAATAATAGACTCTTCTGTATATTCAATTGGATTTTTGCCACAAAAGATATCAAATCCTTTTGAAACAGAATCATCTAAGTATGTAGATATAAGTGCTTTTGGAGGTGAAGAAAATCAACTTGCTCCATTTAAAGCCTTTAAAGTTATTAATGGAAATACTGATGAGATAAAAATAGAGAAGGTTGATGGATTTATTGAGATGCAGAGTAACAATCCTAAGGTAAATGGAAAAGTAGTGAAGTCTGAAGATTATGTAGAAGAGATAAAGAGAGGATTTTCAGATGTCTATGAAGTTATAGCAAATAATAAAATTGAGAGTGAAATGACAATAAGAAATATCTTTAGTAGTATGAAGAATAGATTTATCTTGAGACCAACTTATATATATGGACAACTTATTCATACAAGCTATCATCCTGACTTTATGAGAAATGAGATGCATAGATATATATTACTTCATAGACTTGGCGTAAATGTTGATAAGGAATTCCTAAATGTTGTTAGTTCAGAAATTGATGATATCTTACAAGGAGATGTGCCATATTTCTATTCTTATATAGATTCGAATGAGATAAGAAATTCTAAAGGGAATAAGATAGACATAACATTAGATGGAGTACCCTTAGAAAAGGTATTAAATAAAATTGACAACTTTGGTGATGATGATAAGAAGAGACAATTACATTTTATTGATATGTCTTTTCTGGCAAAAACTACTAATGGAGATAAGGATGATACTAATATTGAATTTTCATCTAAAGTACATGAAAACAAGATTAATAGAGATACGATTCTTAATCTAGCGGAGAAGATAGGAGATTATATATTAGATAAAAGTATAGAAGGCTATTATGATGGAAGATTTGATAGAACATGGATAGGAACTGTACTTATTGGAAGAGATGAATGTAATTGGGCATTAGCCCCTGTAGGAAATAGTTTGTATGAGGGCAATACTGGTATAGCATTATTCTTGGCATATTTAGGATATGAATTAGGTGATGATAAGTATATTAAAGCAGCATTAGAAGCATTAGAGAGCTCTATTCATGAGATTGAAGTTTTGAATCCTAAGTATCCATTTTTAATAGGACCGTATAATGGAGTATCTGGATACTTTTATGTTATATATCAGGTTTATAAGATAACAAAAAATGAAAGATATTTAAATATATTGAAAGATAAGCTTCCAATATTATTAAAATTAGTATGTCATGATAAAAATCTTGATGTGATAAGCGGAGTTGGCGGAACAATAGGAGTGATGTTATCAATCTATAATGATACAGATGATTATCAATTAAAGAATATTACTCTTGATATCTGTAAGTTATGTTTACAACATCTTAAAAACAATAAAGTTAAATTTTTTGGAAATTCTATTGGATGGGGTTCAGGTGGAGTATATGAGCCATGTACAGGATTTGCTCATGGAAATGCAGGAATAATAAGTTATTTGATTAAATTATATAAGGTCGTAGAATATGAGGAAATTTTAGAATTAGTAAAAGAAGCTTTAAATTATGAAAGGGGCTTATATTCAAAAGAAAATAAAAATTGGTATTCTAGTGTTAATAATAAGAGGTGTAGTGTGGCATGGTGTCATGGAGCACCAGGTATTTTATTAAGTAGAATTATTCTCAAGGAAAATGGATATAATGATGAACTTATAGATGAAGAAATCAAAATTGCACTAGATACAACTATAAATAAGGGTATAGGTAATAATCCATGTTTCTGTCATGGAGATTTGGGTAATCTTTCAATTATTAGGTATGCAGCAAAGGTATTAGATAATAAAGAACTTTATGAAAAATGTGATGCTACATTTGCTGAATTATTTAATAAGGTATTAAGTGTTAGATGGAACAAAGGTGTCTTTAGTGGTACCGAATCAATGGGATTAATGATAGGGTTAGGATGCTTTGGATATGGCTTACTTAAGGAAATAGATAATGAGAAAGTACCTGAGATATTATGGTTTTAATAAATATATTAGGAGGAATTAAATATGAAAAAAATTTTAGAATTAAAGAATATATCAAAAGAATATAAGGATTATAAAGCATTGGATAATGTTTCATTCTCATTGAATAAAGGAGAGATAGTTGGTCTTATAGGTCCTAATGGAGCAGGTAAAACAACATTGATGAGAATAATTGTTGGATTAACTAAACAATATAATGGAGAAGTTAACTTAATTGATAATACTTCTATAGGTTGTGTTATAGAAACACCTTCATTTTATCCATATATGACTGGTTATGAAAATTTAAAATATCTAGCAGAATTAAATGATGTAAGTACTGAAAAAGTTATGGAAACAATAGAACTATTAGGACTTAAAGAAGCTTTAAATAAAAAAGTAAAAGGTTATTCATTAGGTATGAGACAGAGACTAGGAATAGCAGCTGCATTATTAAGAGAACCTAAATTACTTATATTAGACGAACCAACTAATGGATTAGATCCAGCAGGAATACATGAGCTAAGAGAATACATTAAAGATATAGTAATAAAAAAAGAAATAACTGTGTTGATTTCTAGTCATATATTATCTGAATTAGAGAAGTTATGTGATAGGGCAATTATTATTAAACATGGTAAAGTAATAGATTTATTAGATATAAATAAGTCTACTGAGTATGACGATGTTATAGTAACAGTCAAGACAAATGATGTAATTAATACTAAGAGAGTATTTTTAGATAATAAAATGAAAGTTGTAGATGCTAGAAAAGATCAAATATCTGTAAGTGTTAATAAAGAATTAGCTGATGAAATTGTAGAGATATTAACATCTAACAATATTAAATTTACTGGATTATATCAGGAAAAACAATCTTTAGAAGATACCTTCTTAGACATAATTGATGAAAACAACATAGTTTAAATAAGCTAGTTATTACTAATAATCAAAAATGATATATTTTTTGATTATTATAAAATAATAAATACAAAAATTATCTTTATATAATTAATAAATACAAAAATGTAAATAAATATTAAATTAAAACTATAATTAAAGCATAGAAAAGTGTTAATTCAAAATTAAGTAAATTAGGAGGAGAAAAAATGAAAGGATTAAAGAGTTTATTAAGTAGAAAAAGTGAAATAGAAAAGAAATATGAAGAGGATTTTATGGTTGAGTTAAGTGAGGAAAAGATGAATCAAGTTATGGCTGTAGGGAATTCCATAGAATCAGGAAAGTGGTTTCTTAATGAGGATATAAAGTATATGGTTAATAAAAGAGGTTAATTAAAAAAGGAGGAACAATAATGAAGATGATTAAATTATCCTTTCTTGAATTGAAAAAGATATTTAAGAATAAAGGAATATATATTGGAATATTAATTGCAATAGCATTTGCAGTAATTATAGGATTACAAGCTAAAGCAGCACCAAAATCATTTAATAGTAAGCATGTTTTTAGTTTTTATGGCTGCATATCTAACTTGGTGTTAATAGTTTTTGCAGCTAAGTCATTAGCAGATGAATTTCAATTAAAAACATCTACTCAAATTTTCACAAGTAAAAGATCAAGAACAGAAATAGTAATAAGTAAAGTATTAAGTATAGTTCTATTATCTTTAATAATAGCAGTAATTGGTTCAATAATATTGATAGGCTTCAAGATATTTTTAGGAGAAGCAATGTCCATTAATATTGCATTGAAAGATATTTGGACAGAAGTATATACTTTTGTAGTTTATGCATTCGTAGTTAGCTCTTTTGCAGTATTAGTTGCAGTTATAAACTTAAATACAACCTCTACTATTGTTATGAATTTTGTAGCATTTTGGATAGCACCAAATGTAATAAGTATGTTTACTAGTAGGTATGCAAAATTAGAAAAGATATTTAATTATATTCCATTTTATTCTGCTGATTCATTAACATCATATCACAATGTACAGGTTATGGCAGTGATATCAATAATAGCATTTGGATTTATTTTTCTTATAGCATCAACAATAACAATTAACAAAAAAGATTTAAGATAAAATTTCTAAGGAGCTGGAGAATTTGAGTGAAGCTAAGTACAAAGAATTTATAAATAATATAATAACTGCAAAATTTTCAAAAAATTATTGTTTAAAACAAGGAGTTTTTGATAATTTTTATAATCCATTTTTAAATTATATAGAGAAGAAAAACCGAGAACTATTAGAAGGCATTAGAAATAAATCAAAATTTTATATTGATGAAGAGTTAATAATAGATAGTATAATTTGTTCTGCTAAAGAAGGATTAATAGAAATATCTTTAAAGACATTAATTACAGAATTTTATGATAAGAAGAATAAAGGTCAATTATCAGAAGATACATCTAAAACAAGATATGATTTATATGATGAATCTTTTAAGAAATTCAGCAACATAAAAGATATATTAGATAAATATGAAGTGTTAGTATATTTGATTTTTCAAAGAATAACATCAATGTGCAATCTTATAGAAGAGGCAGTTAATAATCTATGTGTAGATATAGAAGAGATTAGAGATAGATTCAGCAATAAGTTAGATACACTTGAGAGTATAACATTAAATAGTGGTGATACACATAATGATGGAAAGAGTGTAATGATATTTAACTTTGATAAAGGAGAAAAGCTTGTATATAAGCCTCATAATCTTTATCCAGATGAAGGACTTAATGGAATCTATAATTATTTAAATTCAAAGAATACATTGCTTGAAGAAATTTATAATGTAAAGGTAATAAGTAAAAAAGAATATGGATGGCAGAAGTTTGTTGAAAGAGAAGAGTGTGCTAATGAAAGAGATGCAGAAGTATATTTTTATAAAATAGGTGTAATTTTAGCTTTATTAAATATATTAAAGACAGGTGATATTCATTCAGAAAATATTATAGCAGCCAAAGATAATCCAATCTTGATAGATTTAGAAACATTAATTACAAATGATAATACAGAAGGACTTAGTGATAGCTTATTATTAGCATATTTTACAGAAATAAACAATTCGGTATTGGGAAGCTATCTCTTACCACAGAATTTAGAATATTCAACAATAGATATAGACTTAAGTGGTTTATCTGGAAAAGCAGGAAGAAGATCAGAGAAGATAACATACTTGAAGTTAGTTGATGCTGGTACTGATAATATAAGGTTTGAGAAAGACTTTATAGTATCAACAGAAAATAATAACATGATAACAATTAATGGAGAAAATCTAGATATATTTAAGTATGATAACAATATAGAACAAGGCTTTATGGAAACATATGAATTGATATCAAAAAATAAAAATGAATTTATAGAGATATTAAATAAATATTTATCTAAAGGAGTTTATAGGCAAGTATTAAGACCAACACATATTTATAGCAAGTATCTGCAAGCATCATATCATCCTAAATATTTAAGGAGTTTTGAAGATAGAAGAAAATTATTTTCTTTATTGTATGAATGTGAATCTAGGATGTTTAATAATAATGAAATAAAGTTATTAAAGACTAATTATGAAGTGGAGAACTTAATGTGTGATGATATACCATACTTTGGCTCTGATTATTCAAGCAAGAGTTTATATATGAATAATGAAAAGGTTATTGATAATTATTTTAGAACAACAACTAAGGATATCGTTATAAGCAGAGTGAAAGCAATGAATTCTATTGAGATGAGAAAACAGATTTCATATATAAGAAATTCATTAATTACTACTAAGAAGGATATTTTTTATAATGATTTTGAAGAAGGAGAAAAGATAATTGGTATTGATAAAAATGAAATAAGAAAATCATTAAGAAGCATAGGGGATTATATCTATAAGAGAGCAATATTTAATCTAGAAGGTACTGCGTGTACTTTTCCGCATCTAAATAATCATGGAGAAAGAGTCTTAATAGGCCCAATAAATTATTCATTATATGATGGAAGTGGATTGGTGTTATTCTTATATTCATTAGGAATAGAATTAAAAGAAAATAAATATATAGAGCTAGCAGAGGCTACTTTAAATGGGCTAGAAGAATTAAACTTTAATGATAACAATCTTGTTATGCCAGCATCAGTATTCTCAGGAATTGGATCATTAATATATCTATATTATAACCTTAGTCAAATGAGTGGTAAGGCAGAATATTATGAGAAATATGGTACTTATTTAAATAGATTAAAAACATATGAGATAAGTGATGAAGAAAGTATAGATATTATAGGTGGTGCTGCAGGAATCATTGTTTTAACTATAAATTTATATAATGAGACTCAAGATGAATCTGCTCTATATATAGCAGATAAATACTCAAAGTATTTATATAGTTGTTTAGTAGACGAAAAAGAAGGAGAATGTCTTTCAGGATTTTCTCATGGGTATAGTGGTTTTGCTTTAGCATTATTAATGGCAGGAACTGTATTAAAAAATGAAAAATATTATACCTTGGCAATAGATCTAATAAGTAGAGAGGATTTATTATATAGAGAGGATATCAAAAATTGGATTGATTTAAGAAATAATAATAAAGAAGCATTAAATTATTGGTGTCATGGAGCACCAGGAATTCTATTAGCTAGAGTAAAGATGATGGAATATATGAGAAAAGAGGATATAAAATTAGTAAAGAGTAAAGTAACAGAAGCTTTAGAGCAATTTATTCAGAATGGATTTGATAGAAGTAATAATCATAGTCTATGTCATGGAATAATGGGAAATATAGATATATTAAAAACTATATCAGAAACTATTAATGATATTGAACTTATGGAAACATGCAAGAGTTTATTCAATGATTTTTTAGAATATATAGAATATGATGGATTTAAATATGGACTTTACGGAACTTTGGGTATGGTAAGTTTTATGACTGGTATATCTGGTATAGGTTATGGAATCTTAAGACAACTTAATCCAAAGTTACCATCAGTACTAGCTATTGATTTATTAAGTAAAGGAGGGATTGCTTCATGAAAATAGATCATAAAAGGAAGGTACCTTATATTGAGCAGATGCAGCAAACAGAATGTGGATTGTGTTGTACTGCTATGATACTTAGATATTATAAGAGTAATGAACAATTAGCTCAATTAAGGGAATTTCTTGATGCAGGAAGAGATGGACTTAAGATTTCTCAGATAAGTGGATACTTAAAAGAAAGAGGATTTGAAACTCATGTATATCAAGCAAGTATGAATAACTTGAGTAAGCTTCCACTTCCAGCAATTATTTTTTGGAATAATGAACATTTTGTTGTGCTAGAAGAGATAGTAGGAAATAATTATATAATAGTAGATCCTGCTTTCGGAAGAAGAAAGATACATCAAGAGTATTTTGATAAAGAATTTTCTAGAATAGTATTAACTATACAACCTACAGAAGATTTTATACCTAATAGAGAGAAGCATAGTACATGGAAACCAATACTAAAGAATTTGATTGAGAATAAGCTATTGTTTGGAAAGGTTCTTATTTTATCAATTATTACTTACTTGGCTAGTATATCAATTCCAATATTAGTACAATACTTAATTGATGATGTTGCTCTAGCTAACAATCCAGAATTGTTAAAAAAGTATGTTTTAGGAGTTTCTTTGGTGATATTAGTGTATGGAGCATTTACATTAATAAGAGGTAATGATTTGATTGAACTTCAAATAGGATTAGATAGGTTTTTAAATAAAAGTACAATAGGAAAATTACTTAAGCTTCCATATAAATATTTTGAAGTTAGATCAAATGGTGATTTATTATTTAGACTTAATAGTCTACATGTAATAAGAGATATAATGTCAGAACAAGTACTACAAGGAATACTAAATATAGGAGCATTATTGTTTATATTATGCTATATGGCTCAAAAGTCAATTCCACTTACATTATTGTCACTAGGATTATTAACACTTACAGGAATATTCATATTATATATGAGACCAAGAATGATGGAAGCCAATCAATATGAGATTGTTGAAAGTACAAAGCTTCAATCAGTGCAGGTTGAAACAATTTATTCTATATTGGGAATAAAGACAACTGGAATAGAACAAGAAGTTTATAAGAATTGGAATGAAAAGTATGAAAATTCAGTAGATAAATATAGTTATAGATCAAAGCTGTTAAATGTATATACTTCAATAATTTCATTAACACAAAGTGTAAATCCATTTATAATACTAATATTTGGAATATATCAATTTTTCATAGGGAATGTTAGTGTTGGTGAAGTTATAGCATTCTATTCACTAGCTAATACATTTTTTTCTTCAGGAGTGTCTATATTTCAAACATGGAACAACTTTTTATTATCAACTTCTTATCTAGAAAGATTAAAAGATATAACTGATATGGAGATAGAAAGCAATCCAAAAGAACCAAAAGAGTTAACAGTTACAGGAGATATTAAATTAAAAAATGTGAGCTTTGCATATACTAATTCTTCAGAGCCAGTAATAAAAAACCTTAATATGCATATAAAAAAAGGAGAAAAGGTTGCAATAGTAGGTGCATCAGGTTCAGGTAAGAGTACATTAAGTAAAATATTATTAGGATTATATGAACCATCTAGTGGAGATATATACTTTGATGATATTAATTTTAAGGAATTAAATAAGCAATCAATAAGAAGACAGCTTGGAGTTGTGCCACAAGATATATGTTTATTTAACAAGTCTATATTAGAGAATATAAAGATGAATAAGATAGATATTTCAATTGATGATGTTAAAAGAGCAGCAAGTATAGCACAAATAGCAGATGAAATTGAAACAATGCCTATGGGATATCATACTTTAGTATCTGATATGGGGTTAAATTTATCAGGAGGTCAGAGACAAAGAATAGCATTAGCAAGAGCTATATTAAACAATCCTAAAATAATAATCTTAGATGAAGCAACAAGCTCTTTGGATTCAGTAAATGAAATGAAGGTGTCAAATTATTTTAAGCACATTGGTTGCACAAGAATTGTAATTGCTCATAGGCTATCTACAATAATTGATTCAGATGTTATCTATGTAATGGATAAAGGAGAAATTATTGAACAAGGAACTCATAAGGAATTAATGATGTTAAATGGTGCTTATGCACAATTATATAAGGCAAAGGAAGAACGAAAAATAAGTTAAAAGTAAAAGTAACTACCAAAACAAAATAAATACATGAAAATTTATAATTATATAAAATATAATTATAATTATGAGAATTTTAATTATCTATGATTTTACTTAATATATTTATTTGCACTATAATATTGTTGTAAGTTCTTTTAATTTTAAACTTATTTTTCCCAATATTCAAAAGTGAATTTGTAATTTTAATATTTGTAAAAGTAAATGATTTTTCATTTACTTTTTTTACTATATAAGAAACTTATAGTAGAAAATCATATCATCTCCTAAGTTGTAAATATTATAGAATTCCTTCAGATATTAAAATATCTTCAAGTTTTTTTACCTTATCATTTAATGCAAGGAATTTTTCTTTTATAACTTTTTCAGTAACTTCATCTGTGTTTAAGAAGTTTTCTAAATCTTCTACTGTCTTTAAAGCATCATCTATATCTTGTTGAGCTATTTTTAGATTATTTTCTTTCATAAATAGATTCTCCTTAATATATAAATTATATAATTATCCTATCACTACTAATTATTTAGTGCAATATTATAAATAAATTTTCTAAAGGGTGAAAAAAATATTTAAATTGGATATAATAAAATTACTTTAAAAATTAACTTAAAGGGTGTGTAAATATGAATAAAGAGTTTTTTGAAAATAATAGAAAAAAATTAATAGAAGAAGTAGAAGATAATTCAATAATAGTA
>ONGV01000304.1 GCA_900317445.1 uncultured Eubacteriales bacterium
TCTATTATATCTTGAGAAACATTAAGTTCCTCAAAAGCATCAGTAATTCTATTTAATAAATGTTCTTTTAAATTCATAAATTCTCACTCCTAATTTCTCCAAATATCTTCTTTCCATTTTTCTTCTACTCTTGCATAACCTTCAGATGCCTTTTCAACATCATATACTGCTTCACTAAAGAATTTTTCTGGCACCTCACACAATGTAACTGCATCACTTTCTTTTATATATCCTGTTGTGTTCATTATTTTTTTAGTTTTCTCAATATCATAGAATCTCATATCATATATGGTACTTTCTTCATCCATATAATACATACTAATTGACTCTACATTTAGCTGAACTCCTATATTTAAGCTCAAATCTTCTTTTAATAATTCACAATAATATCCACTATCAATATTATCTCCTCTTTTCCAACCTTGAGCTAAAAGCTTTTCTGCAAAAGAATTTCCTCTTACAACTCTTCCACCAAGACCTGTAAAACTCTTTTCTAATGCTTCATCATCAGTAACTTTAAAAATTTTTCTATTAAGCTGATTTATAGGCTGATTTATTTCATAATCTTTAAGTTGATTTTTCCATCCTTCTAGTTCTTCAGTTGTTAATTCTAATGGATGAATAAGACCTATTAAAGAATCATCAGTTAATTCAAGTTCTTCATCATCTATTGTAGTAAAGGTTCCATCTCCTGAATATCTAAAGGTGTTTACAAGTTTACCATCTTTATACTCTCCCCATATAAGTCCTATTGCAAATATATTCATAATTGGGTTATGCACAAAATTCTCTTTCCAAGCACTTATCTTCCACCTTCTTTCTTTAGATAATGCTGCCTCAAATCTTATCTTTTGAATATAGCCTATATTTTTTATTTCCTTTTTTAATGCCTTAAATTCACTATAAGATTCTTTAGCTATTTCTTCATCATCCTTTTTGCCTGGAACTGGCATCTTCTTATACTTTTTACCATCTTCATAGTAAATTGATAATTCCATATCATGTGTAAGAACAACAGTAAATTCTCTTTCTCCATAACTAAATCTTCTATAACCATACTTATCAAAACCTAAATTAGGAACGATTCTATCTGAAAGTTCATCTTGAGTTATACCCATTTCATTTGCAGCAAATACTAATGCTTCCTTAGCTTTTTCCTTAACAGAAGTATATTTAAATTTTCTTGAAATACCATCAACAACTAATAAAGCTGAAGGAGTTCCTGTTAATGCAAGTGCTTTTATTAAATCTCCTACAAGAGCTAATTTCTTTTTCTTTGATAAATCAAGAATTTCTCTTTTTACTTTATCAATAATGCTATTTCCTCCATATATAATTCCAAAGAAAGCTGCCCACTTTTTTCTATTTTCTTCTCCTGATTCAACCCACTTATCAAAAACATAATTTGCAAGCATCTCTAAATCTTCTTTATTTATTTCCTTTGAAAGCCTTTGTGCATCCTTACTTATAAAAGGTTTATTTTCCTTTGAATAGCATAATAGTAATGCCCTTATATATTCCTCACTACACTTTTCTGCAAAGCTTAATTTTTTGCTTAAGATATTGGTACTATGAACTAAATAATTCATATCACCCTCATCTTCTTTTGAAATAAACCTCATCTCAGGAAGATTATCAAGTTCAAGCCATTCAAAGCTTGATTTTTTGCTACCTCTTACTATATTTTTGACCATTTCATCATTAGATATTTCACTATCCTCTTCTACATCTAAAATAGAATTTGCTAAGTTTCTAAGTTTTTGGTTCTTTTCTTTTGATAATAAAGTTTTAATATCTTCCTTAACACTTTCCATTGAAGAAGCTGGAATTATATTATTTTGCTTCCATTCCTCAATTATTCTAAGAGAGGTTTCTCTTTCTGAAACTTTTTTGCCACTAAGCTTTGCCTTTACTATGTCATAATACTCAAAGCTACAATCTTTAAAACAAAATACTATCTTATCCCTAACTCCTTTTGAAGAATCTCCAAAATATTTTGATAAATCTTCAGCATTTTTTAATGTTTTTTCACTAAATATACATTGAAGAAGTATTCCCCTTACACTAGGAAATAAATTAGCAATTTCATTTATAAAGGTATCTCTATCCTTCTCTAAAAGCTTAGCTATATAATCATCAAAAAATTCATATCTTATTGTTTCTATTAAATCATTTACAAATTGCATCTCTCTTTTATATGAAAGGTTATACTTTTCATATAAATAATATATATCAAGATAATTCTTTTTTTGATAGTCATTTTCTAAAGAAGAGTCATACTTTTTATTCATTAAATATCTAACTATTCCACCTTCATTTATAAGACTTATAACTATAAAGGCTCTTCCAAAGAAGTCCTCATCTCCAGCTCTTTTTAATAATTCTAGTCCATCTGCAACTATATCCTTTGGTCCTTTATACCTATAAACTTCATCACCATATATAGTATCTATTGCTTTTTCTATTTCATTAAAGCTCTTATTTCCTAATATAAATTCACATATTAAATCTATTTCTTCTTGTATATTGCTCTTTTTCTGATTTAACGCTCTCTTTAAAGATATTAAAACATTTTTTTCAATAGCCTTAATATATTCCTCTCTATTTTCATCATCCATTATAAAAAACATTAAATAATTTGCTTGCCCTAACTCACTTAAAGCAATTGCTCTTTTATACCCTTCTGGATTTTCATTATATTTTTTCTTTAATACAACTTCTAAATTAGCTATTCTATCATGATATGTAGGCTCATAGTTTTTTCCCACATACCATGCCAAATGTTCATCAAATGGAATATCAAATATTTTATTAAGCTCTTCACTACTATTTTCAGGTATAGCCATATTGCAAAATGCACTGCAATATGTTGTTCCAAAAAGCTTTAATAATCTCTTTATAATATTAGAGTTATTAACATTTATAATTGCCATTTGAATAATAAAGCTTGCCTCTTCCTTATTATATACACAGGATTTAAGTTTAAGAATTAAATCTGAGGCTTCTTCAAAGCTTTTATTTGATTTTATAAAAGAATTTATCTCTTCTTGAAAATCTTTATTTACATTTAAAAATATATTTCCAATATTGTCTAATTCGTAGTTTTCTAAATCCTTTAAAAATATACTATATGTCTCATCTTTTTTAATATTTCTAGTTGCACAATATGCACTCTTTAAAAGTATTAATGCTTTTTCTGATAACTCATAATTTTTTTCTATTTTCTTAAATTCTTCAGGATTTTTTTCACATTCTTCTTCTATATTTTTTAAATCAAGAAAATAAAGCCTTCCTAAATATTTATTTTCTATTGTACTTTCTAAATACATAGTATAAATTACTTCATTAGTTACTCCTATTTCTTTTAATACATCTATATGTCTTCTTGAAAGACTAGAATACTCTCCTGAAATAGCTCTAAAAGCTCTAGCTCCAGCTACCTTATATAAAAATTCTATAAGCTTTCTTGCATATTCATTTTTTTCTGATTTTATAAGCTTATTGTATAAATACTCAAATTTATATAAATCCTCAATAGTGTTACTTTTATTTATTGTATTTAAAAATTCCTTTTCATCCCCGTCATAATCTATATAGCTATTAAATTTTTCAATTAAATTTTCTTCTAATTTAGTCCTTTCAAAAAAATCTTGAAATTCTTCATATAAACTTTCATCCATACCCATTTTATACCCCACAATTTACACTTTTTTCTCTAATATTACTTAACTCTTTGCTAATAGTTGATATTTCACTTATATCTTTTAAAGTTTCACTAAAAAACTTTTTAGGAATATCATTTAAATTTAAAAAACATTCCTTTGGTAAATTTAAACTTTTATCCCTTTCTGTTCTTCTATCATAAAACCTTAATTCATATAAAATAATTTCCATAGATTCAAATTCAACATTTTCCATTAAATTTTCAGAATATAGTATTGCATTTATATTAGAACTTATATCCTCTTTAATAAGTTCATTATTATGCCCTCCTAAAGTTTCACCCTTTAGCCAGCCATATTTCTTCCCAACAAGCCTAAGAAGAATATATTTTCTTACTGATGTCCCTTTAAATCTTTCACAGGAATTCTTGTTCTTTTCTTTCTCTAATATCTTATAAAATTCTCTTCCTAACTGATTTATTGGTTGTACTATATCATAATCACTTAATTGTTTTTTCCATAGTTCTATATCTTCTTCTGATATTTCTACTGGATGAATTAGTCCTATTTTACAATCATCTTGAATTTCAAATTCATCTTCATCCTTTGTATTAAAAGTACCATCTTCCATATATCTAAAGGTTTCTTCAAGCTCTCCATTTTTATAACTTCCCCATATAAGTCCCATAGCAAAATGATGCATTATTGGATTGTTTACAAAAAGCTCCATCCATCCTTCTTTACTCCATCTTCTTTCAGTTGAAAGTGCTAACTCTAAACGAGAGGCTTGCATTTTAACTGTTGTCTTAATCTCCTTTTTAATATTCTTAAACTCTAAATAACTTTCCCTTGCAACACTTTCATCATCCTTTTTATTAGGAACTGGAAGGGTTTTTAGCTTTTTCTCTGATTCATCATATATTTCAATATCTAGATTTGGAGAAATAATAGCCTTAAATTTTCTTGTACCATAATCAAATATTCTTTCTCCATCTTTATCAAAGCCTAATGTAGGAACAATTTTATCTGAAAGTTCTTCTTTACTTATGCCCCTTTGTTCTGCTACAAATTCAAGGGCTTCCTTTGCTGAATTTTTTACTTGATTATATTTGTACTTTCTTGAAATATTATCAACTATCAATAATGCAATTTTACTTCTATTTAATGCTAATGCTTTTATTGCTTCTCCTGCTATCGCTCCTCTTAAGCTTTTTGCCCATTCATCTATCTTTTCTCTTATCCTTGGTATAATCTGATTTCCTCCATATATAGATGAAAAAGTAAGTACCCATTTTTTCTTAGCTTCTGCTCCATTATCAAGCCATTTACTAAAAATTTGATTTGCATAAAACTCTAAATCATTTTCATTAAGCATTTTTGCAATTCTTTCTCCATCTTCATTTATTGCAATTTTTCCTTGCAATGAATAGCATAATAAGAAGGCTAACATAATATCATCCTTGCAATATTCTTCACTATTTTTAAGCCTTACCTTGCATAAATATTCTGTTTCAAGCCATGACAATGAGTTTCTTCTGTTTTTATTTTTATTTAATACCCTATTAATAAACTCTTCCTCTGTTTCTAGGATTTCATTTTTCAAGCCTAATATTTTCATTAGTAAATCCTTAATTTTAGGATTTCTTTCATTTTCTAATGTCTTATTAAGGTCATCATTTATTGATTGTTTGATATCTTCACTACACTTATAAGAGTTTTTATATTTTTCTAATATATTTATTGCAACAGTTCTTTCCATCTGTTTTTTAGAAAAAAGCTTTTCCCTTACTAATGGATACATATCAATTTCCTTTTCAAGCAGTGAAATAACCTTTGCTCTTACACTCTTTGAAGAATCTTCAAAATAAGATATTAGTATATTTGCATTTTCCTCAGATTTATTTTTAAATAATTCCTCTAAAAATTTACATCTTCCTGATGCTGAAATATTTCTTATTGTTTCAACAAATTCATCTTTATGTTTATCTATTATTTTTTCTACTATAGAAGATAAAACATTCTTTTTTAACTCTTCAAACCCATAGCTTGAATACATAAATTGAATACAATCAATACGCTTTTTAATAGGGAAATTATTTTCTTCAAACAAATTAAAAGCATAGTTAAGAAATTCTTCACGCCACTCTAAATTATATTTGGTATTATTAGAATAATACATAACTATATACCCTATATTTTTATAACTAATAGCTCCAAAAAGTAATATAAATCTATCATATAAGTCTATTATATTATTTTCTTTTAATAATCTTATATCCCTCCCCTCTATTATTCTTGATCTACTAAATTCATAATTAGAGTTAGCTTCAATTTCATCAAAGGTTTCTTTACATTCATCAAAAGATTTTTCTCCCTTTAAGAACATTTTTATTATATTAATTTGTTCAGAAGTAAACTTTTGATTTTTACTATACTCTTCTATATAATTATTTTTTATTATTTCAACATACTTTTCTCTATCTTCTCCATTTAGAAATGTTAATAATAAATTTTTTGAATAATTATTTTTACTTAAAAAAGCTGCCTCTTCAAATGCCATTTTGTTTTTTTTAGCTCTTTCTTCAAGAATTTCTTTGCCCAGTCCTCGAAAAACATAAAATTTTTCATTAAACCATAAAACAAATTCTCTTTCTTCAATGTTTAATTCTTTATCTAATCCTTTAGAAGCACTATAATTTTCTTGTTTTTCATTTTCTTCATCATATACAAACCTATTAGGCAAAATATTATAAATAGCTGTTAATGTATAATCTGGACTAACCCTTGCAAAAAACTTAAGGAATCTTTTAAAGATTTTTGAACGTTTATATATCATGTATGAAAATCCTATTAAAAAGTTAAAAAGATAATAATTAGGAGTATAATTTTTAAAATGCTCTATAAGAGTTTTACCTTCTTTAGTACTAAGCCCCTTAATACCTTTTAGAAAATTCTTAGTTTTATCTACAAGTACTTCTGCAAGTTTATTAGAATACATATTATCAATTGAAGATAAAAGGGAATTTTCCATGTACTCTAGCATATTTTGATAATATTCTTTTTCTTCGCTACACTTTTCTAGTTCATCAAGATTTCTTGTACTACAATATATTACTGCAATTACTGTTAACGCATTATCAAATATATCATCATTGCTTTTTAAATTTTCCATTATTCTTTTAGCTTCTTCTACATCATTTTTGCATAACTTTTCTATTTCTTTTATTACACTATTATATAGGTTATCCAAATTAAAAGCATTTCCATTTAAATATACTGAGTATACCTTATATTTATCTATTCCAATTTTTATAAGTCTTTGAACATTTTCTTCATTAAGAGGTCTATAAATAACTTTTCTAAATATCTTATCAATACTTTCTCTTCCTATTTCATATAAGATATTTATATATTTTTTTAAATATTTATCATTATTATAATTTCTTATCTCTGCTAATGCTTTTGATGTTTTTACAATATTATTATTTTTTGAAAAATCTATTTTAGGAAGTCTTTTTAAAAACTCCTCTTCATCCATATCTCCTTCTAAATAATCTTCAGCATTATCTATTACATCTTGAGGAGCATAAAGCTCTTCAAGTGCATCTGTAATCATTTCTATTAAATATTCATTTACATTCATAAAAATATTTTCCTACCTTATTTAATTAGGTTTTAAGTTTCTATTTCTTTTCTATATAATACCACTATACGAACATACGTTCAAGACTATTTTTTTAAATTATTTATAGCTTTATTAACTTCAAGTTTTCTTCTGCAAAGCATTAAATATTTATTAATTCTAAAATACTCTTCTATTGTTTTCTCATATTCAAAATCAAAATTGTGTCTTTTTTTATCTAAGGTTTCTTTTAAA
>ONGV01000302.1 GCA_900317445.1 uncultured Eubacteriales bacterium
TAAAATAGTTTCTTTAATAGCAGAAAAAAATCCAGATTGTGCAGTTTTAGGAGCTTATGGATGTGGAGTTTTTAGAAATAATAGAGAGTTTGTTTTAAAAACCTTTGAGGAAGCAATTAATGATATAATTCCTAAAAATAGCATTAATATAGTTTTTGCAATTATATAATATAAAATTTTTGTTATAGCCTTGTTTTATCTTAAAAATTCATTATAATAGTATGGAATGAATGAAAGATGTAGGTGATAAATTTGGAAAATAACAAGAATTTTTACAAAATGGTATTTGCATTAGTTGTTCCAATAGCTTTACAAAATTTAATTAATGTGGGAGTAACTTCTGCTGATGTAATTATGCTTGGAAAGGTAAGTGAAACTGTTTTATCAGCCTCTTCTCTTGGAAATCAAGTTCAGTTTATAATGAGCTTAATTTTCTTTGGGTTAACTTCTGGAGCAGCAGTTCTTACAGCTCAATATTGGGGCAAGGGAGATACAAAGACAATAGAAAAAGTTTTAGGAATAGCACTTAGATTTTCTTTAACAGTAGGAGTTATATTTACAGTAGTAACATTTATATTTCCAAAGCAAATAATGATGATTTTTTCATCAGAAACAGAAGTCATTAATGAAGGAATTAAATATTTAAGGATAGTATGTTTTTCATACATATTTTCTTCAATAACAATGATTTATTTAAACATTATGAGAAGTGTTGAAAAAGTTGTAATATCAACAGTTGTATATTTTATTTCATTAATGTTAAATGTTATTTTGAATTATATTTTTATATTTGGAAAATTTGGTTTACCTCCTTTAGGAATAGAAGGAGCAGCCTTATCAACAGTAATAGCAAGATGTGTTGAACTTACTATTACAGGAATTTATGCACATAAATATAATAATGTAATTAAGTTTAGATTTAAAAACTTTATAAAATTAGATTCAGCTTTATTTAAAGATTTTATGAAATTTTCAATACCAGTAACTATAAATGAAATGATGTGGGGACTTGGAACTTCTGCAAATGCAGCTATACTTGGACAGCTTGGAAGTCAAGCAGCAGCTGCAAGTTCTGTAGTTCAAGTAACTAGACAACTAGCAACTGTAGTTACATTTGGAGTAGCAACAGCAGCATCTATAGTTATTGGAAAATCTATTGGTGAAAATAGGATTAAAGAAGCAAAGATATATGGAAAAAAATTTATAAAATTAAGTTTAATTACTGGACTTATGGGTTCTGTTATAGTTTTAATTGTAAGACCAATTGCAATGGCAAACTTAACTATTTCACCTTTAGCAGTTTCTTATCTTGGTAGTATGATGTTTGTTATGTCTTATTTCGTTTTATGTCAAGCATATAATACTACAATGATTGTTGGAATATTTAGAGCAGGTGGAGATACTAAATTTGGATTATTTATTGATGTAACAACAATGTGGGGTTGTTCAATACTTTTAAGTGCAATAGCAGCTTTTGTATTTAAATGGAGTGTACCAATAGTTTATATTATATTAATGAGTGATGAAATAATAAAAGTGCCACTATGTACAATAAGATTTAAAACTTATAAATGGCTTAATAATATAACAAGATAAAATGAATAAAAATAGATTAAAATCACATACTATTTATGAGTAAAAATCAGAATAGGAGTGATTTTATTTTATGTCAAAGGATAGTCAGCCAGATAATAAAAAAAGTAGAATGGAGAAATGTAATTATCAAACTCCAATAACAGATGAAGAAGGAAAAAATAATAATAGAACAGCTAAAAAACATTCAGTTAAAAGAGAAGGCTTTCAAAATCAGCATATAAATTAAAAAATAAAACCACTACATGGGGAATGTAGTGGTTTATTTACTATCTGGGGGATAGTTTAATATTTTATAAAGGATAATAATATTTATGTCTAACTACTTAACAAAGTTAAGTATAAAGTAGTAATGTGACAATTTTATGTCAAAATAAAAAATTAATATGTAATTTTATATATTAATTATATAACGAAGTATTGAGGTGAGCTTAATATTATGAAATAATAGAAGTTAAGAAAGTATTTACAAAAAGGGGATAAACAATGGATAAGATAGCAGTATTAGGACCAGCAGGAACTTTTAGTGATGCAGCAGCAGAGGTATACATAAAAGAAAAGGGTGAAAGAAAAAAAGATTTTTTTGACACAATAGATGATGTTTTTTACTCAATAGGAGATACACATAGCTTAGGCATTGTACCAATAGAAAATACACTAGCAGGTTTTGTACAAAGAACATTAGATTTACTTTTAGAAAGAGATGTATATATAGTAGGACAGCTTTCCATACCAGTACAGTTTTCTTTAATATGTAATGTAGAAAAGCTTGAAGATATAAAAAAGCTTTATGTACAATTTAAATCTAAAGAGCAATGTATAAAAATCATAAAAAAAATGACTAATGCAGGAATTATAATTACAGAAAGTAACATGGAATCATTAAATAAGTTTAAGGAGGGGGAAAAAGAAGCAGCAGCGATTATTCCAAGATATATATTTGACTCTTCAGAGCATGAATTTGGAATAAGAAATGTTACAGACTCAGAAAATAATAAAACTAGATTTATATTATTATCTTCTGATAAAAAGGATATAAAACTAAATTCTGATAAGGATATAAATGTATCAATTTATGTAACAAATGCAGAAAATGAACCAGGTGTACTTTATGATTTATTAAAAGAGTTTGCTATAAACAATATAAATTTGGTATCAATAATATCAAGACCTACCAAAAAAGAGCTTGGAAAATATAATTTTTTTATTGAGATAAGTGGAAAGGTAGAAGATAAAGAAAAGATATTAAATACATTAAAATTAATAAGGAAAAATCATGTAATAAAAATATTAGGATTTTATCAGTAAAGGATGATGAATAAATGAAAGATTATATGTATGAAGTAAGAAAGCGAAAGAAAAAAAGAGAAAAAAAGAAAAAAATAATTTCTTTTATAAAAGAAATGGGAAGTACAGTAGTAATAGCAGTTATTATATCTGCTATTATATTACATTTTTTTAGCGTAGTAGTAGTAGATGGACATTCTATGGATTCAACATTATATGATAATGAAAAGCTTCTTCTTTTTCAACAAGCATATTCAGAAAAGCATATTCCTGAAAGAGGAGATATTATAGTAATAAAGAAGAAGGTAAAAGATGGAGATTATATAATAAAAAGAGTTATTGGACAAGGTGGAGATAAAATAGAGATTAAAAATAATAAAGTCTACCTTAATGATGAAATTTTAGATGAACCTTATATAAATGAACCAATGAATAAAAATGAGGATATAAGAATAACTATTCCAAAAGGATATTTATTTGTTATGGGAGATAATAGAAATAATAGCTTAGATAGCAGAAGTAATGAAATAGGTCTTATAGATGTAGATAAAGAGGTAGTTGGAAAAGCAATATTTAGTTTATCTTCATTTTCAGGAATATATTAATTAGAAGAATTGATTGAACTTTTTATTTTTGATATACTAGAAATAATGATTTTAGAAAAGATTTGAAGAGAGGTAATGATTTTGAGTAATAAAATAAAACCATCAATTTTGCCAGGATTTATGGAACTTTTACCAAAGGAACAATTAATATTTAATGATATAGTAAATAAAGTTACTAATGTTTATTCACAAAATGGATTCCTTCCAATGGATACTCCAATAATAGAAAAAGCTTCTGTACTTCTTGCAAAATCAGCAGGAGAAACAGAAAAGCAAGTTTATAGATTTAAAAAGGGAGATAAAGATTTAGCTTTAAGATTTGACTTAACAGTACCTTTTGCAAGATTTGTAGCACAATATTATAATGATTTAACTTTTCCTTTTAAAAGATATCAAATAGGAAAGGTTTATAGAGGGGAGAGAAATCAAAGAGGAAGATATAGAGAATTTTATCAATGTGATGTTGATGTAGTTGGAAGTGGAAAGCTTGATATAAAAAATGATGCTTTAGTTGTTTCTACTGTTTATAAAGCTTTAAAGAGTATTGGTCTTAAAAAGTTTAAAATTCAAATGAGTAATAGAAAAATACTTAAAGGAATACTTCAAGAATTAAATGTAGAAAATGATGTTGAAGTAATGATTTTAATAGATAAGTATGACAAAATAGGTAAAGAAAAGTTTACAGAAGATTTAATTAATCTTGTGGGAGAAGAAAAGAGCAACTTTATTAATAAGGTTATGGAATTTTCAGGTGATAATGAATCTATAATAGCCGAACTTAAAGCTTTAACTATTGAAAATGAACTTTATAAAAAAGGTGTGGATGAGCTTGAAGAAGTTATAAAATATTTAGTTCTTTTTGGAGTAGATAAAAATTTCTTTAAGATTGATTTAAAGATAATAAGAGGTCTTGATTATTACACAGGAACTGTATTTGAAACTCTTATTGAAGGACATGAAGAATTTGGTTCAATATCATCAGGTGGAAGATATGATAATTTAGCACAAAACTATACTGACAATGTTTTACCAGGAGTTGGTATGTCTATAGGTCTTACAAGATTATTCTTTGTACTTGGAGAAATAGGATTTTTAGAAAACTATAAATTAGAGGACAATGAAAAATATTTAATTGTACCAATAGGAGATACCTTTGAATTTTCAATGGAAGTTTTAGCTAAGCTTCAACAAAGTGGAAAAACAGCTGAGGTTTATTTAGAAAATGATAAGATAAAGAAAAAGATGAATTTTGCAAATAAACTTAATATGACAAAGGTTATATTAATTGGTGAAGATGAATCAGAAGCTAGAGAAGTAACAATTAAAGATATGGAAACTGGAGAGCAAAATAAAATTAAATTTGAAGAACTTTAAGTTTAATAAAAAACAGGTAGGATAAATTCCTGCTTGTTTTTTTATAGAAACCTTAAATTTAATTGAAAGGTGTGTGAAGAACAAAACATGAGAATTTCTAGTTTGAAAATAGATATTTCTAATGAAGATATATTAAGCATAATTAATGAATTTGTAAATATAGAATCTATAAAAATAAATGAAGTAATAATAAATCAAAATATAATAATAAAAGGAAAATTTGAAAATAAAATAGAAATAAATTTTGAAATAGCTCTAGAAATTAGTGAAGTTAAGGAAAAGGAACTTGCTTTAAAGGTTGCTAAGGTTAAATTATCAAAAATTAGTATATTTAGACCTATAAGAAGTTTTGTATTAAAGAAAGGATTTCAGCTTATAAATTTAGAGGGACTTTATTCTGAAAAAGATAAAGTAATAATTAATTTAAGTAAACTTTTAAAAGATATTACTTTTTTTGATTTTAATTTAGCAGATGTATATGTAAAGAAAAATGAAGTTAAAGTTGAAATTCAGGATATAAAAGTTTCTATAAAAGGAGAAATTATAAAGGCTTTAGAAGAGGAAGAAACTAAAGAAGAAGTAAAAGAAAATATTCCAATAAATAAAATAGAAGATTCATATAATAAAGGAAGAGAAGTTATAAAAGAAAAGATGCCTAAAAATATAAAAAAAATATCAGATTATCTTTTAGTTATTCCAGATTTAATAACTTTAATTTATAGACTTTTAAAAGACAATAGAGTATCTATAAAAACTAAACTAACTATTTCTGCTGCATTAGCATACACATGCTTTCCTAGTGATTTACTACCAGATAAAATACCTTTTGTAGGTAAAATTGATGATGTTGCAGTTATATTTTTTGCTTTAAGTAAAATAGCAACTGATGTTCCTTCTAATGTTATATTAGAAAACTGGGCAGGAGATGATGATTTAATAGAAAGCTTAAAAGTAGGCTTAGGTTGTGTTAAAGATATTTTTGGAGTGAAAAATGTAGAAAAGATTTATAATCTTATGGAAGAGCTAAAAACCTTATAATAAAAAATAAAGGAAAGGATAAGAAATTTATGGCAAAGTTTTATGCAATAAAAGAAGGCTATGATTCATTTAATAAAAAGAAAGTAGAAAATATTGTTGTTTATACATGGGATGAATGTTTAAAGTATGTAAAAGGGGTAAAGGGAGCGAAGTATAAAAGTTTTAAAACCTTAAAAGAGGCAGAAAACTTTTTTGATAATTCTGCTAGTGGTTTTAAAAAATCTGATAAAACCTATCCTAAAGATTGTATTCATATATATGTAGATGGAAGTTATAGTATAGAAACAGAGGAATATTCTTATGGAGTTGTAGCTGTAGAAAATGAAGTTGTTTTATATATAGAAAGTGGAAAAGGAAAAGTTTTATCTTCTAAAAATATAAGACAAATAGCAGGAGAACTTAAAGGAGCTATTAAAGGTGTTGAATATGCCTTTAAAACTAAGAGAAAAAAGGTTGTAATATTTCATGATTATATGGGAATATGCTATCATGCTACAGGTTTTTGGGCAAGAAATGAAGAATCATCAAAAAAATATTATGAGAAAATGCAAGAGTTTATGAATAAAGGTATGGAAATAATATTTGTTAAGGTAGATAGCCATACAGGAGACTTATTTAATGAACTTGTAGATGAAAAATGTAAAGAAGTTTTAAAAATAGATTCAGATAAGGTAGTAGAAAAGTGGCTTAAAAATAAAGAAATTAAGGTTATATCAAAAGAAGTAAAAGAGCAAATACTTTCTATTGCACCAAAAGGAGAAGAAAATATAAAAATTGTATAAAATATATTAAAGTGCACATAATAACTTTGAAAGAATTTAAAACTTAAAGAGGTGTTATATTATGTGTAAATATCCATGCTGCATAATTGGAGGAATGGTTTTAGGTGCTGCTTTAGGTATGATGGTATTTCCACAGCTTGATAGAAGAACTCAAAGAAGTATGAGAAGAGCTGGAAATAAGGTTTTAAATATGGCTGAGGATACATTTATGGGAATGAGAAGTATGAGATAATAAGCAGTAAATTAGTAATAATGCTGTAAAGTCTATAAAAATAAGACCTTACAGCATTTTTGTATAAGTATATATTTTTTAATTTTTAGGAGTTTTATTAAATTATTAATAAAATTATAAAAAAATTTAAGAAAAATAATTCTACTATTGTTATATTGAGATAATATTTTATAAAAATTCTCTAAAATTTTAAGCTACGAATAAATAAAAAAGGATTTTTTCTTATAATAATTAAAAAATATATAATAATAATGGGATAAAATATAAATTAATTGATAAAATTTTCTATAAATCGTGAATTTTGTTGTTTTATTTATTTAAATTTATGTTATAATTAAAATAAATATTTTTATAAAA
>ONGV01000301.1 GCA_900317445.1 uncultured Eubacteriales bacterium
TCCAAACTTATCTATTGCACATCCTCCTGCTAAAAGATATTCATAATCAAATCTATGTCCAAATTTTTCTCCAACTGCATTTAATACTTTTATTGTTGCATCTACAACTTCTGGTCCTATTCCGTCTCCTGGAATAACTGCTATATTATACTTCATTTTAAAAGCCCCCTAATTATTATTTACTTTCTTTATTTCTTATATATCCTATTAATCCGTCATTGTCTATAATTTTTTGCATAAATTCTGGGAAAGGTTCTCCTTGATAACTTTCATTTTTTGTTAAGTTCTTTATTTCTCCTGTTGAGAAATCTACTTCTAATCTATCCCCTGCATCTATAGCCTTTACAGCTTCTTCACATTCAATTATTGGAAGTCCTATGTTTATAGCATTTCTATAGAATATTCTTGCAAATGTAGAAGCTATTACACAGCTTACTCCTGCTGCTTTTATTGCAATTGGTGCATGTTCTCTTGAAGAACCACATCCAAAGTTTTTATTTGCAACTATAAAATCTCCTTCTTCAACATTTTTAACAAAATCTTTATCAATATCTTCCATACAGTGAGCTGCAAGTTCTTTATGAACTGATGTATTTAAGTATCTTGCTGGAATTATAACGTCTGTATCTACATTATCTCCATATTTAAAAACTTTTCCTGTTACCTTCATTTGCCTTTCCTCCTATACTAATTCTGGGTCTGTAATTTTTCCTGTTATTGCTGATGCTGCTGCAACTGCTGGGCTTGCTAAATAAACTTCTGAATCAACATGTCCCATTCTTCCTACAAAGTTTCTGTTAGTTGTTGATACACATCTTTCACCAGCTGCTAAAATTCCCATGTGTCCTCCTAGGCATGGACCACAAGTTGGTGTAGAAACTACTGCTCCAGCTTCTATTAAATCCTTTATTATTCCTTCTTCTAAAGCTTGAAGATATATTTTTTGAGTTCCTGGAATTACTATACATCTAACTCCTTTAGCAACCTTTTTACCTTTTAATATATCTCTTGCAACTCTTAAATCTGATATTCTTCCATTTGTACATGAGCCTATAACAACTTGGTCTATCTTAACATCACCAGTATTATCTATTGTTCTTGTATTGTCTGGTAAGTGAGGGAATGAAACTGTTGGTCTTAATGTGCTTAAATCAATTTCAATAACTTTTTCATATTCAGCATCTTCATCAGCTTCAAACTTCTTCCATTCTCTTTGAGCATGTTCTTTTAAGTATTCTTCTGTTTTTTCATCAACTGGGAAAATACCATTCTTTCCACCAGCTTCTATAGCCATATTAGCCATTGTAAATCTATCATCCATTGATAAATACTTTAATCCGTCTCCTACAAATTCCATTGATTTGTATAAAGCACCATCAACTCCAATAAGACCAATTATATGTAATATAATATCTTTACCACTTATCCACTTAGCAGGCTTATTTTTTAATACAAACTTTATTGCTGATGGAACTTTAAACCAACATTGTCCAGTTGCCATACCAGCTGCCATATCAGTTGAACCTATTCCTGTTGAGAAAGCTCCTAAAGCTCCATATGTACAAGTGTGTGAGTCAGCTCCTATAACTACATCTCCTGCTACTACTAATCCTTTTTCAGGTAAAAGACAATGTTCAATTCCCATTTCTCCTACTTCAAAAAAGTTTTCTATTCCCTTTTCATTTGCAAATTCTCTAACATACTTTACTTGTTCTGCTGCCTTTATATCCTTATTTGGAGTAAAGTGGTCTGGAACTATTGCAATTCTTGACTTGTTAAATACCTTATCTACTCCAAACTTTCCAAATTCGTTTACTGCTACTGGAGTTGTTATATCATTTCCTAATACTAAATCAAGATTTGCTTCAATTAATTGTCCAGCCTTTACACTTTCTAACCCTGCATGTGCAGCTAATATTTTTTGTGTCATGGTCATTCCCATTTTTGAATCATCTCCTACTTGAATTTCTTAACTCTATTATATACAATAAACTTGTATAATAAAAATATCATTTTTTTATATTAGATATAACTTTTGGTTATAATAGGAGAATATATATGAAAACTAACTTAGAACATTATAAAACCTTTTATACTGTTGCAAAACTTGGAAATATTTCAGATGCTGCTGAAGAATTATTTATAAGTCAACCAGCTGTTACAAAATCAATAAAAAACTTAGAAAATTCTATAGGAATAACACTTTTTCATAGAAGCTCAAGAGGAGTAAAACTTACAGATGAAGGAAAGCTTGTATTTAATTATGTTGAAAAAGCAATTATAAATATAGAAGATGGAGAAAAAATTATAGAAAAGATTAAAAACAAAGAAGCAGGCTCTATTAAAATAGGAATAAGTACAACCCTTTGTAAATATTATTTAGTTCCTAAACTTAAAAACTTTATAACTAAATATCCTAAAATAGAAGTAAGAATTATAAATAAATCAGCTCAAGAAACAATTAGCCTTCTTGCAGAAGGAGATATAGATATTGGAATTGTAAGTAATATTGTTTCCCATGAAAATTTTAATTTAAAAAAACTAGATACAATACAAGATATTTTTATTGCAAGTCCTGAGCTTCCTAACTATGAAAATATAAAAACTCTTGATGACCTTAAAAAACTTCCTTCTAAAATATTTTTAGAAAAAATGAATATCTCAAGAATGTATTTAGATGGTTTTTTTAAAGATAACAATGTAGATGTAGAACCTACTATTGAGACAAGTAATATGGACCTTTTAGTAGAGCTTACAAAAATAAATTTAGGAGTAGGTGCCACAATAAAAGAATTTATAAAAGATGAATTAGATAAAAAGACCTTAGTAGAACTTCCTATAAAACCAAAAATTCCACCAAGGTTTATGATAATGTTATCTAATAGTAAATTTCCCTTATCTATTGCTGCACAAAGCTTTTGGGATTATTTAAATTAAAAGGAGAAAAATTTTATGAGAACTAATTATCATACACATACCTACCATTGCCATCATGCAAGTGGAACAGAAGAAGATTATATTATTGAAGGAATAGAAAAAAATTTAAAAGTTTTAGGTTTTAGTGACCATGGTCCTTTTTATGATAATAGATATGGTCTTAGAATGGATTATTGTGATTTGAAAGAACATATTGATTTATTAAAACATTTAAGAGAAAAATATAAAGAAAAAATAGATATAAAAATAGGATTAGAAATTGAATATGACCCAAGAGAAAATGATTTTTATAAAAAGCTTTATGATGAATATAACTTAGATTATCTTGTTTTAGGACAACACTTTTTTATGAGTAAAGATAAAGAAATGAAAAATATATATGAAGTTAAAGATACTTCAGAATTTATAGATTATGCAAATTCTTTAGTTTCTGCAATGGATTCTGGATTTTTTAAAATAATAGCTCATCCTGATATATTTTTTGTAAATGATTTTCCTTGGGATGAAAATTGTGAAAAAGCTTGCGATATAATAATAAATGCAGCTTTAGAAAGAGACTTTTTATTAGAATTTAATGCAAATGGATTAAGAAGAGGCATATCTATTTTTAAAGATGGTGAGCGTTACCCTTATCCTCATCCTAAATTTTTTGAAAAGCTTAGTAAGACTAATGTAAGAGTTGTTATAAATTCAGACTGCCATGAGCCTAAACAACTTTTTGATAGTTATATGGATTTAGCACATAAAATGTGTGAAGATTTAAAAATTAATGTTGTAGATATGATATTTTAAACATAGTTATTAACTTTTAACTACATAATTATTTTTATATTTCAAAATAAAAGGCTATTACATAAAAGCTTATATTTCTTTATGTAACAGCCTTTTAAAATTATCTAATTAAAATCTACTATTATCTTGACCCTCTCCATTTCCATGATTTTTTATTCCTTGACCATTATTTTCTTCCATTTGGTCTTCAAATTGTCTAAAGAACTCTTCTAAATCATCCTCTCCAAAGAAATCTTCTATATTTCCTCCATTATTATCTTCATATTCATCTCCAAACATTCTGCTAAAATCTCTGTTGTCAGTATTTTGCTGATTTTCTTTTCCATTATTGTTTATATTGATTTTTTGAGCATAATGTGAAATTGGAATATATACAGCTATAACAAATATTATTGCTGTTGTAAATCCTATTAATACTTTTCTTTCTGATTTATTTTTAAGTCCTTTAATAA
>ONGV01000300.1 GCA_900317445.1 uncultured Eubacteriales bacterium
ACTATTTCTGAGTTAGATATTCTTACAAACTTTTTACTACTTAACTCTTCTTCTAACTCATAAATCCTTTTATGAAGTATGTATTTTTCTATTTTAGTTTCTGCATATACCTTCTGCTTTTCAGAATATATTCTAACTATTGAATCACAAGGCACCATCTCAATGCTACCATCTGTATAACATTTAATCTTTTCATTAACAGCTTGAGATATTGTATTATATAAATCTTCAATTTCTTTATCCTTTTCATTGTTACAAATAACAATCTCAGGCTCTAAATATTTCTTGTTTATTAATAATTTTATCTTCATTTCATCACCTGATATTAGTATATATAAATTTATTTTTTAGGTATATAGATTTTATATAGATGGTAGTTTTTATAATATAAGTGGTTATTTTGTTTCCATAAAAAATAAGAATCATTAAAAGAAAAATGACTTTATTATGTCTTTTCTTCTTTTAATGATTTTTAAAATTTTATATTGTCTTTTTATTTTTTCATTTTATACATTTCATTATTAAGAATATTATAAATAGCCTTTGCCACTCCTTGATTATCATTAGTATCTGTTATATATTTAGCTATTTTCTTTACTTCAGGAATTGCATTTTTCATTGCAACACTTTCTTTAAATATCTCAAACATAGAATAATCATTAAAGCTATCCCCAAGAATTACTACATCCTTTTTATCTATTCCCATTTTTGTTATTACCTTTTCTAAGATAATTCCCTTTTGAGCATTTATATCTGTTATTTCTATATTATCATTAAATGAAGAAGATATTGCTAATCCTCCAATTTTTCCTATTGTCCTTTTCAGTTTATTAAGAAGTTCAATATCTTCATGAAAAGCTACAAATTTTCTTATCTCTATTCCATCTTTAAAAAATTTCTCAACATCTTCTACATATTTTAAACAAGTAAAAAAATTTTCTTTTTCTGCTATTTTTTTTGCTTCTTCTTTTGTTAAGTTTTTATTAAAGGTTAATGTTCTAAAAGTAAGTTCTTCAAGAGCTTTTTCTCTTGTAGAAGTTGTAAAAATTCCTTTGTCAGTAAACATACGATATGAAATATTATTATCCTTAAATATTTGTATTATTTCTTTTGCTGAATTTTCATTAATGTTAATTACATCTAAAATATTTCCATTTTCATCTCTATATTCTGCTCCATTAGAAAGAATACATTGACACCTTATATCCCTTTTATCTAATATATACTTTACATTTTCATATTCTCTTCCAGTAGATATTACAAATATTATTCCTGATTCCTCTGCCTTTTTAATAGCTTCTGCTGTTTCCTTATCAATTTCATGATTATCATTTAATAGTGTTCCATCCATATCTGAGGCAATTAGTTTTATCATTTGAATCACTCCATTTTTAAATAATTTTTTATATACTTATAATATCACATCTTTCTTTTAATCTTATACCTTAGAAAAACTTATTTTTACAAGCAATTTATTTCTATTGAAAGAATCTCTTCTTTTTTATAAGCTTTTATATTCCAACCTAGCACTTCTACCATTTCCTTTACAATAGACAGTCCTAATCCAGTTGAATTAATATGTCTTGATTTATCACTTTTATAAAAACGGTCAAATAATTTATCTATTTCTAGATTGTCACCTTCAATTATATTATTTTTAAAACAAAGTTTTCCACCATTTTCACATATGCAAAAGTAATTTCCACCATGCTTTAAAGCATTGTTTATAAGATTTTGTACTATTCTTATTATAATTTCTGTATTTCCTTTAACAGTTAAATTCTTATTTTCAAATTCTATATGTGGCTCTATATTTCTTTCTTCAAAATCTTTGTAATGAGAAGCTAATATTTTACATATCAACAAATAAATATTAACATCCTCTAATTCTATTTTATAGTCATTATCACTTAATTTAGAATGTGTAAACAAGTCCTCTAAAATAGATTTTAATGAATTTAATCTAAATTCCATAATATCTATATACTTCTCTTTTTCCTTATAATCATTAGATTCCTTTAAAAGTTCAAGATACCCTTGCATACTTGTTAAAGGAGTTCTAATATCATGGGAAATTCCAGACATAAGAGTTTGCATTTCTTTTTCTTTTTTTAATGCAATCTCATCTTTTTTTTGCATTTTTTCATATAATTCATTTACAGAATTACATAATGTTTTTATTTCCTTAAAGCTAGTTGAAGAAGTGACATAAAAATGACTTTCTGTTTTATTTTTATATATGATTTGAGAATTTATTTTTTTAATATCCTTCTTTAAAAATAAAAAAAGAAGAAGATTAAAAATTGATATTAGACACAAGACTATGAGTAATATAACCATTTTTCCCTCCTCTTTTTAATAAATTAAATATCTCTCTTTTTTAATATAATTACACTAAAAATATTATACAATAAAATATAAATAATTGACATATATAAAATTCTTATAGCAAAATAGCTACATATATTTGGTGATGCATTAAAAAAATAAGTAAGTGTATAATTAATAGCTGATGGTATATGAAGTAAACCAAAAATCTTAATTAATAGTGGTGTAATAATACCTGTTGCTATTAAGAAAAATGTAACTATACTAATTGCCTTATTTCTTGTAACTGTACAAATAAAAATTACTAAACTATATATGGATAAGGATAAAATGAATATAATACATGCAAAAGATATTAATTTTTTTGGTGATTCAATAATAAAATTATCTAGAAAAATATTTCCTATAATTGCACAAGCTATATAATTGAAAATAATAACCAATAAAGAAATAATTGCTGAAACAACTAACTTTGAGATTATAACTGAACTTCTTCCTCCTTCAAGCATTACAGTATTTTTAATATAACCTGAACTATATTCATTGCATATAAATGATATTAAATATATTCCAAAAACTAATACTCCAACTGAAATGCTAAGATTTTTCACAATTTCATTTAATGACATAGGTAGAGTATCTTCTGTGGAATTCATTCCATCATTCATACCTTCTTGAAATTCATTAGTATCTATTGATATATATAATCCCACTCCATTTTCTTGTGTACTATTTATAGATTCTTTAGGTGCTGGAGAGTCTATGCTTTGGGATTGTACGCTTATAGATGCATAAAGACAAAATGCACATATAAATAAATAGATACCTATAGCTACCAAAAAACTTTTGCTTTTAAATAATCTTTTTGTTTCTGCCTTTATCATATTAAACATTATCTTGTCCCCCTATCTTTGATAAAAAATATGATTCTAAATCTTGTTTTTGATAAAAAATCTGTGAAATAGAAATATTATTTTCTGTTAATACTAAGTTTACCTTTGCACTATCTACATTATCAAAAATCCATATTTCATCATTTTCGTGAACTTGATAATCTTTGATTTTTAGCTTTTCTTCTAAAATTGGGAGAGCCCTTTTTACATTGCTTACCTTTACAGAAAGATAATCTTTACATTTATTTTCCAATTCCTTTGAACTTATTTCCTCAATTATACTTCCATCACGAATAATACCATATCTTGTTGATATCTTACTTAATTCTCCTAAAATATGGCTACTAATTATAATTGTCATTTTTTTATTTTCATTAAGATACTGAATAACCTCTCTAATTTCACGAATTCCTTCAGGGTCAAGTCCATTAATTGGCTCATCTAAAATTAACAAATCAGGATTTCCTAATAAAGCAAGAGCAATTCCTAAACGTTGTTTCATTCCTAAAGAAAATTTCTTTACACTTTTTTTACTTTTAGGGTCTAATTTTACCAATTCTAATATTTCATTAATTTTTGATTTATCCTTTAGTCCCATACCAGTTGCTTTAATATCCATATTATCAAAGGCTGAAAGGTTTGAATATAACCCTGCATTTTCAATTAATGCCCCAATTCTTTTATTAGTAAAACTATTTCTTTCTTCTCCAAAAAGCTTAATTTCTCCTGATGTAGGAAATATATGACCTGATATTAATTTTAGAGTGGTAGATTTTCCTGCTCCATTTCTTCCAATAAAGCCATATATATCACCTTTCTTAATTTTCATATTTACATGATTTACTGCCATAGTTTCTTTATACTTTTTGCATAAATCATTAACTTCTAGTACATATTCGTTCATACTTTATTCCTCCTTTATTACAAGCTTTATTATAAATGATAAAATTTCAAAAATTATCAAGCAAATATAAAGAAAGTATAAAGAAGTGTCAATTATTACTTTTATCAACAAGTTTAAGTTAACACAAAGTAATAATTGACACTTTCTAAATAAATGAAAAATATTATTCAGCCATTTTAAATCCAATACCCCATACGGTTTTTATGTAATTTTCATCAATAATATTACGTATCTTCTTTCTAATATTGCTTATATGAGTGTTAATTGTTTTTTCATCATCACAATAAATATCATTCCAAGCATATTCATATATTTCTTGCTTTGTAAATACTCTTTTAGGATTTTTTGATAGTAACTCTAATATAAGATATTCATGTTTTGTTAATTCTAATGGAATATTATTAATAGTAGCATCATAAATATCACTTTTTAACTTGAGTTCTTTATAATTAATACTTTCTGACACCTTATTTCTTTTCCTTAATTGTACTTGCACTCTTGCAAGAAGCTCTTCTAATTCAAAAGGCTTACATAAATAATCATCTGCCCCTGAGCCTAAAACTGACACCTTACTATCTATTGAATCCTTAGCTGTTAAAACTATAATTGGGACTTCTAATTTTTCTCTTATTTTTGTAATAAGTTGCTCTCCACTCATTCCAGGAAGCATTAAATCTAGTATTATTAAATCATATTGATTATTTGAAATATATAACTTTCCCTCAGTCCCTGAATAAGCTTGGTCACAGTTATATCCAGCCTTTGTTAAATATTCAGCTACCATTTCATTAATATCATTATTATCTTCAACTATTAGAATTTTCAAAATAACACATCCCCACTATTTTTTTATTTTTACTATTCCATTTTCTATATCTACTCTTGTACATACTGTATCTTTACACATAAAACCAAAACTTATATACTTTGCCATACTTTTCCTTCCAATTCATTTAATCTTATGTTTATAACACATATTGAATTAAAGTTTTCTATACAAGAAGCTAATTTGGCACTTACTATTTCAGCAATTGATTCATAACCTAAATAATCTTTCTTTGCAAAAAAGTTATCTCTTTTCCACTTAGATTGATTTCCCTTTGAACTACTAGAACATAAAAATACATCTTCATCTGTCAAGTTAAATATCTTAATATTCATTATATCCCTCCTTGTATTTTATATTATACTATAAGTACCAAAATACTTTTATTATAATTAATATAAATCTTTTCACAAACCATCTTTCTTAAAATAAATTTCAATATTATTATAATTCTAAACAACTCTAAATCACTTATAGAAAAGGATTAAATTATATTTTATAATATATTTAAAAATAAAAAAAGGAGACTTAAATAATGTGCAAGTTTAAACTTAAAAATAAGGAATTTGAAGTTTCTGAAGCGATAATGAGTCTATCATTTTCCAAAGATGAAACAGGTAAAAACAAACTGCTACTTTGCTTAGATATTGAGATGGAAGAACAATGGATTGATAGTGCTTGGTGGCGTCCAAGATTATATCATGAGGATGGTTTCAAAGTTAAAATTAATTCTTGGAAAGAGCTTGAAGGTCTTACATCAACATGGGATTCTAAATATAATGAAAATGATGAAGAAGCTGGCTGTCTTTATGTATTTGAGCATGAAGATATAACTAGTGGAAAAATTAAAATATTAGAAAGACAAGATAATAATTTCAAACTTAGATGGACAGGGAAAGGAAATGTATATTGGGATGATGAATATGGTGAAGATGTTCCCTTTGAACTAGAATGCTTAGCAAATTTTTCTGGTATTTATATAGGTCGTAGTGCTCTTAGTGATGAGGAACTAAATTTAGAACTTTCTAAGTTAATAAATATAGATGAATTTAGCTTAGTACGTGATAAAAATTTTTTAAAATATGTGCCTATATTTTAAAAATCTTACTTAAAAGTAACCCAAAATTTTAAAAAATTAATTTATATGACATTAGAAATTAAAAGAATATATATTATTTTATATAATATGGAGGTAACTATGGCATCAAGAATAATACATTTAACAATATCTAAGAAATTAGAAAAATATATACCTATTAATAACCTAAATAGATTTAAACTTGGACAAGTTCTTCCAGATGCTGTTGCTTCCAAGAACAAACCAAATGTTAATAGCCATTATAGGGTAAAATTTGAAAATGGACAAAAAACTATGGATTCTTTAGCATTCTTTAATGAATTTCATAATGAAATATTAAATGATGATTTATATCTAGGATACTATTTTCACTTAATTCAAGACATTATATTTCGTAAATTTCTTTATTATGATTTAGGTTTAATAAAATATCGTAGTTCTGAAGGGTTTGTAGATACACTATATAGAGATTATCATATATTAAATGGGTATTTGGTAAATAAATATGAACTTTCAAATGATTTATATGTTCCTATAAATTTTAAAGAAGAAAAGATTAATTTAATATATCCTTTTGATATTTATGAATTTATTGAAGATATGAAAAATGATTTTAATGATAAAATTAATGAAGAACCAACTTATTTTAATAAAGAAGCTGTAGAAGAATATATTAATAAGTGTGTTAAAATTTGCACAGAAGAATTTTTTGCACAACAAAATGCAGAACATAAATTTAATCCAAAAGACTATGTATGGGAAAATAAAAGTTAATGTAGAAATGTATTTTATAAAAAATGGTGGTCGGAATCAATGAATTAAAAAACACAATATATAGCATTCTTATTACTAAACATGCTATATATCGTGTTTTTTTGTGAAATAACTGCCTTTTTTATATGTTATCTCTAATATAATTTATAGCTGAGGTTGCAGCGTTTGCTCCATCTGAAACAGCTGTTACTATTTGACGAAGTTCTTTTTTTCTAACATCACCTGCTACAAAAAATCCCTTAAGATTTGTTTTTCCTGTTTCATCAGCTTTTACATAACCATATTCATCTAAATCAATAAGTTCTTTTAAGATTTCAGTTTTAGGAATCATTCCAATTGCTGAAAAAATACCATCTAATATAAGCTCTCTTTTATTCTTAAGTAAAATGCCAGTAACCTTATCATCACCTAATATAGAATCAACTTCTGAATTTATAAGTATCTCAACATTTTCCTTTTCTTTTAACAAATTAAGTGTACTTTCAGCTCCTCTAAATTCTTTACGACGATGAATTAAATAAACCTTCTTTGCAATTTCTGATAAATAAACAGCATCATCAAGTGCAACATCACCTCCACCTATTACAGCAACAACTTTATTTTTATAAAAGGCACCATCACAAATTGCACAATATGAAACGCCACGTCCTAAATATTTTTCTTCACCTAAAACATTTAGTCTACGGTGAGTTGCACCTGCTGCATAAATAATTGTTTTAGCTTCTACACATTCACCATTTTCTAGCTCAACTCTTATAATGTTATCTTTTTGCTTTTTTATATTAATAACATTAGCTTCAAGAAAATTAACACCTGATTTTAAAGCATGTTCTCTAAATTTTTCACCAAGCTCATATCCACTTATTTCTGGTATTCCTAAATAATTATCGACTTTTCTACTTTCAGCAACCTGGCCAGTTCCCTCATAATCTTTTTCTATTACTAATACATTTAAATTTGCTCTCTTTATATATATACTAGCACTAAGTCCTGCAGGACCACTTCCTATAATAAT
>ONGV01000296.1 GCA_900317445.1 uncultured Eubacteriales bacterium
AAAAGAAAGTATAATATTACTTGAAGTTGATAATTTAAATGATGTTTTAGAAATCACTGAAGAAAATGATAGACCTTTATTAATAGCAGAAATTCAAAGAAAGATAAATACATATGCTCATAAGCTTAATGCTATGATAAAGAAATATGATAATAGCAAATATGTATTGTCTGTTCAAGATAAATATATAGAAGAACAAATAGAAGAAAACTTTCCAATATTAGATGAAATATCAGATATTAATAGAGGAAGTAAGGTTGAAGTCACATTAAGTATGGGAATTGGAAGAGGTGGAGACTCTCCAATGGAAAATGATACTTTTGCTACATTAGCTAAGGAGCTTGCTCTTGGAAGAGGTGGAGATCAAGTTGTCATAAAAAACAGAGATGAAATAAAGTTTTTTGGTGGCAATACCAAAGAAATTGAAAAAAGAACAAGAGTAAGAGCTAGAGTAATATCTCATGCTCTTAAAGAATTAATATATGAAAGTAGCAAGGTATATATAATAGGACATAAAAATCCAGATATGGATTGTTTAGGTTCTGCCATTGCTTTAGCTTCAACTGTAAGGAAGCTAGGTAAAGAAAGTAATATTATATTAAATAGTGGAAATGCTTCTATAGAGTATTTTTATGAAAAATTACTTCAAGATGATGTATATAAAACATTAATAATAGATAGGGAAGAAGCTGAAAGAGAATTAGATAATGATACATTAGTAATTATTGTAGATGTTCATAATAAGAGCTATGTGGACCATGTATCAATAGTTGAAAAAGCTAGAAAGAAGGTTATAATAGACCATCATAGGCGTAGTCCTGATATAATAGTAGGAACCTTATTAAACTATATAGAAGTTTATGCTTCATCTACTTCAGAAATGATAACAGAAATTTTACAGTATATAGTTGATAAACCTCAATTAACAAACATTGAAGCAAATGGATTACTTGCAGGTATTTATATGGATACTAAAGGGTTTTCTTTTAAAACAGGTGTAAGAACCTTTGATGCAGCTTCATTTTTAAAAAGTCAAGGTGCAGATACAATAGAAGCTAAGAAGATGGTTACAGATAACCTAGAGGATTTTGTACTTATAGCCGATATAATTAAATCAGCAGAAGTAGACCCTGAAAACAATATAGCAATAGCTATTTGTCCTAGTGATGTAAATAATGTTATAGTTGCAAAGGCAGCAGATGAATTACTTAATATATCAGGAATTTTTGCAAGTTTTGTACTTGCAAGAATAGAAGATGACATTTATATTAGTGGTAGGTCTGTTGATGATATTAATGTTCAAGTTATATTAGAAGAACTTGGAGGTGGCGGACATATGAATATAGCAGGTGCAAGGCTTGAAAATTATAGTATGTCACAAGCCATAATAAAACTAAAAGAATCAATAAATAAATATGTAAGGATAGGTGAACAATAATGAAAGTTATATTATTACAAGATGTTAAGAAAATAGGTAAAAAGGGTGATGTTATAAATACATCAGATGGATATGCAAGAAATTATTTATTTCCTAGAAAATTAGCAGAGGAAGCAACTGATTCAAATCTTCATATCTTAAATAATAAAAAGGAAAATGAAAGAAAGCAAAAACTTGCAGAATTAGAAGCAGCTCAAAAGCTTGCAAAAGAATTAAAGGGTAAAGAATTAAAGCTTACAGTAAAAACTGGAGAAAATAACAAGCTTTTTGGTGCAATAACAAGTAAGGATGTAGCAGAATTAATAAAAACTCAATATAAAGTAGAAGTTGAAAAGAAAAAAATCGTTATGGATACAATAAAATTAGCTGGAACATATGAAATTGAAGTGAAATTATATCCTGAAGTTTCAACAAAGATGAAATTAATGATTGTTCCAGAAAAATAAGGAGGAATACTATTGAACTTGAAAAATCAAGAAGAATTTTTAGAATTAATACTTAAAAATGGATTATCTCCAGAAATTCAAGTAGCAGTATTACTTGAAAATCTTGATACTGTTTTTGATAAAGGAACTATAAGAGCAAGAACTGTAAAGTTTAAGCTTCAAAAATATATGAAATCTCAAGACATATGTGAAAAAACATATGCTCTTCTTATGATAGTATCAGATGGAAAGGCTATAGATAGCATTCCAAAACAAGAAGAAATAAAAGATAAATTATCTTTAGCTATTGATTATATAATAGAACATGTTGCTCAAAGGGTTGTAAAGGGAAGGATTGAAGAAAAAGTAGAAGCAACTATTATGGAAAAGCAGGAAAAATACATTGATGATGTAAGACTTTCTGTTATTAAAAAAGAAAAAGGTATTGAAAATAAGAAAACTAAAAAGAAATATAACAACCTTATTCATATGGACCAAAGAGTTGTAAGTAAGAATATAATGAAGTTTGTAAGACCAGAATCACTAAGTGAAATTGTTGGTCAAGAAAGAGCTATAAAATCTCTTATATCAAAACTTTCTTCTCCATATCCACAACATATTATTTTATATGGACCTCCAGGAGTTGGTAAAACAACAGCTGCAAGACTTGCATTAGAAGAAGTAAAGAAACTTTCATTTACTCCTTTTGATAATGATTCTAAGTTTATTGAAGTTGATGGTACAACTTTAAGATGGGATCCTAGAGAAATAACAAATCCTTTATTAGGTTCAGTACATGACCCTATATATCAAGGAAGTAAAAGAGACCTTGCAGAAATAGGTATTCCAGAACCAAAGCTTGGTTTAGTTACTGATGCACATGGAGGAATATTATTTATAGATGAAATTGGAGAATTAGATAATATACTTCAAAATAAATTATTAAAAGTTCTTGAGGATAAGAGAGTAGAATTTTCATCATCTTATTATGATCCAGATGATGAAAATATACCTAAATATATAAAATACTTATTTGAAAATGGAGCACCTGCTGATTTTGTTTTAATAGGAGCTACAACAAAGGAACCTTCAGAAATTAATCCAGCTTTAAGGTCTAGATGTACTGAGGTTTATTTTGAACCATTATCAGCAAAGGATATAGAGGAAATAGTAGAAAATGCAGCTGATAAATTAAATGTTAAACTTCAAGAGGGTGTTGCAGAGTTAATAAGTAGATATACAATTGAAGGAAGAAAGGCTGTAAATATCTTAACTGATGCTTATGGATTAGCATTATATTCTGAAAATAGAACAGAAGCTGAAGGCTTTGAAATAAAGCTTAAGGATGTGGAGGAAGTAATTGCTGTAGGAAGATATGTTCCATTTGAAAGACTAGCTAATTTATCTGAAAAAGAAATAGGTCATATTTATGGTTTAGGAGTAAGTGGATTTATAGGTTCAACAATAGAAATAGAATCTGCAGTATTTCCTGCAAAGAAAAAAGGTTGTGGAACAGTAAGATTTAATGAAACTGCTGGAAGTATGGCAAAGGATTCTGTATATAATGCAGCTTCTGTTATTAGAAAATTTACAGATAAAGATATAAGAGACTTTGATATACATGTTAATGTAATAGGTGGAGGAAAAATTGATGGACCTTCAGCTGGTGCAGCAATAACAGCATGTGTAATTAGTGCATTATTAGAGAAGCCTATAAGACAAGATATTGCAGTAACAGGAGAAATATCTCTAAGAGGTAAAATAAAGCCTGTTGGAGGAATATTTGAAAAGATTTATGGTGCTAGAAGAAATGGAATAAAATTAGTACTAATTCCAAAAGATAATGAAAAAGAAATTCCTCAAGGGTTAGATGATATAGAAGTAAAAGCTATAAATAATATTGATGAATTATTAGAAATAATATTTGATTAAATAAGAAAGGAGAGTTAATTTTTTGGACGCTCCAATAATGAGAAGCTTGCCTCAAAGCATAGAAGCAGAGCAGAGTGTATTAGGGTCTATGATTACAGATAAAAATGCTGTTGTGGAAGCTATTGAGAAGCTTGAAGAAAATGATTTTTATAGAGATGGTCATAAGGTAATTTTTAAGACCATCTCTGAAATGTTTAAAGATGATATGCCAGTAGACCTTGTTACATTATTAGAACGATTAAAGTCTACTGAAAAGTTAGAAAAAGCAGGTGGAGTAACTTATGTGTCAGAGCTAAGTTCCTCATTGCTTACTACAATTAATTTATCTGCCTACATAAAAATTGTAAAAGAAAAATCCATACTTAGAAAATTAATAAAGGCTTCTACTTCAATAATTGAAGACAGTTATAATAAACAAGGAGAAGTAGAAGAAGTATTAGAAGGTGCAGAAAAAAAGATTTTTGACATAGCAGAAAAAAGAACAACTAGTGACTTTGAACCATTAAATGTAGTTTTAGAAAGAGGATTTCTTGAAATTGAAAGACTATTTAACAATAAAGGTGAAATTACTGGAGTTGGTTCAGGTTTTGTTGATTTAGACGCAAAAACTTCAGGATTTCAAAAGGGAGATATGGTTTTAATAGCTGCTAGACCATCAATGGGAAAAACAACCTTTGCTTTAAATATTGCAGAACATGCAGCTTTAAGGGAAGGTAAAAGTGTTGTGGTATTTTCTTTAGAAATGTCTAAGGAGCAACTAGCATATAAGTTATTATGTTCTGAAGCTAATGTAGATATGCTTAAGCTTAGAACAGGTGCTTTAGATGATAAAGATTGGGAAAATATTGCTAGAGCAACAGGACCATTATCAAAGGCAAAGATATATATTGATGATACTGCCGGTGTGACAGTTATGGAAATGCGTTCTAAGTGCAGAAGGTTAAAATTAGAATATGGCATAGATTTAATAGTTATTGACTATCTTCAATTAATGTCTGGTTCTTCAAATGAAAGCAGACAACAAGAAGTATCTGAAATATCAAGATCTATTAAAGCACTTGCAAAGGAAATGGAGTGTCCTGTTATAGCTTTATCACAGCTTTCTCGTGCACCTGAGCAAAGAGCAGACCACAGGCCTATGCTTTCAGACTTAAGAGAATCTGGTTCTATAGAGCAAGATGCTGACCTTGTTATGTTTTTATATAGAGACGAGTATTATAATAAAGAAACAGAAGATACAAATATAGCTGAATGTATTATA
>ONGV01000293.1 GCA_900317445.1 uncultured Eubacteriales bacterium
CATTTTTGGGGGTATAGCTCAGCTGGGAGAGCACCTGCCTTGCACGCAGGGGGTCAAGGGTTCGAATCCCTTTATCTCCACCAAAGAAGTTATGAAAATAAATTCATAACTTCTTTTTTTCTATAAAAATAAAGCTTAATAAAAGAAACAAGTTTAAAAATTTATTTTTATTTAGTTGAAAAGTGTTAATTGTTGTTTTGTGTTGATTTAAAGCCTATAGATATAAAAACAAAATAACAATTAACACTTTTATGTTATTAAATTGTGATAAATTATATGTTTAAATGGTTTATAATTTTTACTATAATAAATGTGTAAATAATTTAATTTGGTGTTTAGATTAAAAAATAGGAAAAGGATAAATATATGTATAGAGTGAAACAGTTTTTATGGGCTATAATTTCAATTTTTAAAAAGATAGATAATAATATATTAGAAAAATATTTAAATAACAAAGAAATAGAGTTATTCATGAAACTGAAAAAATCTGAACAACATCATTCAATAAGAGTATGTAAAGATTCTTTAAAAATATGTGAAAAAAATAATATAAACAAGTATAAAATGGCTAAAATAGCTTTATTACATGACATAGGAAAAATTGAAGGTAGTTTAAATGTTGTTGAAAAGTCTATACTAGTAATAATGAATAAGCTTACTAAAGGAAAAATGAAAAATATAAAAAACAATAAAAAAATAGATTTATACTATAATCATCCAATTAAAAGTGTTAATTTACTTAAATATATAAATAAATATGATGATGAATTTTTAGATGCTATAAAATATCATCATTCTAATGAATTATATGAAAATAACTATCTTAAAGTATTAAAAATATGTGATGAGAAAAACTAGATTCTTTATTTTTTCTGGAGGATTAATTTATGGATTATGATGTATTAATTTTAGGTGGAGGAATAGTTGGGTGTACTGTAGCCTATGAATTATCAAAATATAATTTAAATATAGCATTAATAGAAAAAGCTTCAGATATAGCAGAAGATATATCATTAATAAATACTTCTGTTGTTTATGATGGTTCTGAAACTACTAATGAAACCATATCTGAATATGAAAGAAAAGGATGTATACTTATTAAGGAAGCATGTAAAAAGTTTAATGTTCCTTATAAAAAAGTTGGAGCACTTAGAGTAGCAAGTGATGATTATGGGGTTTTTAAATTAAAAGAAATGTATAACTCTGCTAAAGAAAGAGGAATAGATAAGATATCATTACTTAGTAAAGAACAGGTGATAGAATTAGAAAATAACATTAATATAGATATAAAGCAAGGATTATATTCAGAAAATGTTGCTGTAGTTTCACCTTATGAACTTTCAATTTCATATGCAGAAGTTGCAGCAGATAATGGAGTTAATTTTAGGTTTGAAGAAGAGGTTATTAATATAGCTAAAATCTCTAAAGGTTTTAAAGTAATAACAAATAAAAATAAATTTACTTGTAGAGTTGTTATAAATACTACTCCTTTTGATATTAATATGGAAGATAATATTAATGGGAAGAATTATAATGTTAAAGAAGAAAGCACAATAAAAAATGTTAATTATATGATTGTTAGTAAAGAAGTAAAAAAACCTTTAGATAGAGTAGTTATAACTGTTATGGATGAAAATAAATTTGCTATTAATATTCCAAGTGTTTATCAAGGATATATTATAGGAATAAAAGACAGAAATATATTAAAAAGTAATGAAAGAATTAATTATTCAAAGCAGCTTATTCCTACTATAAACAAAGAATGTGTAAGTAGTATATTTAATGATATTTATAAAAAAGATGTAATTTTTATAGATGATAAAAATATTAAAGAAGGATATATTAAAGTTACAGGAACTCACTATGGAAAAATTGGAATAGCTCCAGCAATTGCAAAGGAGATAGCTGAAGTTATAGCCAATAATATAAATACCACATTTAAAAAGGAATTTATAGATAAAAGAAGAGATGTATATAAATTTAAAAATATGAATACTAAAGAAAGAAATGAGCTTATAGCTTTAGATAATAGATATGGAAAGATGATTTGTTTATGCAATGAAGTGACTGAAGGTGAAATAATTGATTGCATAAGACGTCCTTTAGGAGCAAGAACTTTAGATGGTATTAAAAGAAGGACTGGAGTATGTAATGGACCCTGTAAAGGCTCTTATTGTGCTAGAAAAATAATTAATATTTTAGCTAGAGAAATGGATAAAAGTCCTATGGAAATAGTGAAGGATTCAAAAAATTACACTATATGGAATGGAAGAATAAAAGAATTTGATAGTGTTTAAGATGGAGGAATTTTTATGAAAGAGGTATTCACTAGTATTGTTAGGATAAAAGGTGATAAAAATCATAGAGTAGTATCAGTAAAAAGCAATAAAGAGGTTGAAAGAAATTTATTTGTTGAATTTTCTAAAGTAATAGGAAGGTTATATATAAGCACACCTATTAATATAGGAGATGTTATATGTAGTAATATTTTAAATACAGGAATTGATATTATCTCTACTCAAAAAATAGAGAAGGATTTAGAATAAAATTATTGAAAAATATAAAGTGTAATTATTAAAAAGCTATATATGAAGTAAGAGTTAAAAAATAATTTCATATATTGACAAATCAACGTTAAATGTAATATATTAGTTATAAATGAATAGCAAACCGTTGAAAAGGCTAGTAGTAATATAATTGTTTTTAAGAGAGTCAGTGGAGGCTGTGAACTGATATCAATATATTATGAATCCACCTTGGAGGGACTGTGATGAGCAGTACGGGAAATCGTTAAATTATTAAAGTGGATAAAATATTATTATTTTATC
>ONGV01000292.1 GCA_900317445.1 uncultured Eubacteriales bacterium
TGATATTTTTAATTATTTTTATAACTATCTTGTATCTGGATGTATTGGACTTTTTGAAACATGGCTTAATAATGGACTTAAAGAAACCCCAAAGGAAATGGCTATTATAGCTCAAGATTTTATGTTAAACGGAATTAAATCAATAAAGTAATAAAAACACCTTAATGATTATACTTTTTACAATAATCACTAAGGTGTTTTATATAGTTCTTATATATTATATAAATAAAATATTAAATTTATACATATATCTATTCTACTTTCCAATTAATATCATAAGAACCTTCATGCTTGTCCCCTTCTATTTTAATCATATACTTTCCATCTTCATATATATTAATTTTTTCATTAATATTGCCATTCAAATCATAATTGCTATAAATTTCTTCCTCTTTATCATTTAATACCAAAATGTTTAACTTACCTTCTTTTGTAGTTACATTTAAGCTTAATTCTAAGATATTTCCTTTATTAGCATTAACTTTTTTATATTTGTATCCATCAAAATACTCATAACTCATTTCCATATAATTGTTTCCACTATCTTCTTTACTCATTTTTTTCACTACATATGTTCCTGATGAATTACATCCAAATAAGCTTATTGCTAATATTGATATAACTGTTATTATTAATAATCGATTCTTCATACTTTTTCACTTCCTATAAAATATTATAATAGCATTCTCCACTACATTTATCATTTGCAAATATTTTATATTTAACTTTATCTTCATAGTTTATAGCTACTAAAACTTTATCCAATAAATTTATTGCCTTCTTTAAATTTCGTACATCTCTTTCCATAAAATCAATAGAATTTCCTCTTCCCACTATCTTTAAATGGGTAACTCCTGCATTTTTAAGTTTTTTTAATGCACAAAGTCCACAACCAGTTCTTCCAAATAAATAGCCATCTTCTTCATATTCCTTGTCTATGAAATTATCTTCTTCTATATCAGCATAATAATCTTTAATTCTTTTATCAACATCTTTAAAATTATTAGAGCTTTCACTTATTTTTCCTAAAATATAAGGCATTTTGCATAAATGACTAAGCTCATCACAATGAAGAGAATTACAGAACGCTCCAGTATAATGACATTTTTCATTTAATATAAAAGCCTCATATTCCATTTCTCTTTTATTATTTAATATACATGATTTCATATCTGAAATAGAATTTTTTCTATGAAAAATATATCTGCTTATATTGCTAAACTGATTAAAAAAATCTATGGAAAGACTGTTAACTTCAGCACATTCTCCACTTAAATGTATATTGCATTTTATATTTTTTTCTTCTAAATATAAAATAAGTGCTATATCTGCAATTATAAAATCAGTAAATCCAATATCTATAAGTTCAATTATAATTTTAGCTATCATCTCATACTGTTCCTCTAAATAATATAAGTAGTTAAATGCTATATTTACTTTAACCTTATATTTATCTTCCATTTTCTTAAGTATTTTCATGTCCTCTAAAGAACCTATATTAACATTGTAATATAGCACTTCTCTTCTGTTTAAAGGGAATAAAGTTCCATACTTTTTATTCCATTCATATGGTACATATCCACAAAATACTTCATCTGCTCCTGCTTTTGCTAAAGTTATATAATCATCAATACTTCCAAGCCCTGTTACTATTTTCAAAAAGAAATTCCCCTTTCAGAAACATATTTTTGATTTTTACTTTTAGGTGCATTTGGAATAGTAAGCTTTAGAATTCCCTTTTTAACCATTGGATGGATATATTTTGACATTACATAAGCTATTGAAAATCTTCCATTAAAAAATTTTTCTATTTCTGCACGACTTTTTGGAACCTTGCAAAAATTTATGATTTCTTCTTCAGCAGAACTTAATATAGTTTCTTGAATTTTTTGATTGTAAAGAGTTACCCTAAATATTCCTCTTTCACTTTCAAATTTTGGTTCAGGTAATCCATATTCTTTCATTGCATTTATTATTGTAGGAATTCCACTATATCTATTTTCTGTTTCACCTAAAATCTCTAAGGCATTAGCAATAAAAGGATTTCTTGTATCAGCTGAAACTTTTCCAAGTTGGTCAATTGTCATTCTTCCATATAAACCACCTGGGTTTTCTATTTCAAACCTATCACTAAATATTTTTATTGTTATTGGAGTATAGTCTGTATGAATGCTATAATCTCTATGAACAAGAGCATTTATTATAAGTTCTCTAATAGCTACAATTGGATAATCAGGTTTATCAACACGCTTACCAGTATTTTTATCTATAATGGTCTTTGACTTTATATTTTTTCTTACAAAAATCAAAGCTTCATTAAGCATTTGGGTAAATGTACCATCTATTCTCTCATTATCAATAAATCGTTCACCCACACTACCTATTTCACTCATTTCTGTTCCAGGTATAGATACAGCAGTTATGCAAAGTTGAGGAAAAAATGCCTGTGGATAATCTGAAAACATCATAACTCCTGCAAGTGTTGGTTTAGACTCATTTATAAAGCCTTGTAAATGACATATTTTTTCATTACTTAAATTAGTAAAATTTGATTTTTTGCTTCTAAGTTCTAAAAGATATTTTTCTAAATTATTTGTCATTATATCTTCTATAGTTGCTCTATCTGCAATACGAAGTTCATCCTCTATTTTCTTTTTAAAAGCCTCGTAGCTATAAATCTCATATTCAGTCATTAATCTATCACCATCAGCTACACGAATATATGAACCCTTAAGTCTACCTACGCCTTTATAAAAACATGGCTTTGAAAAGTTATCTAATCCCTGAATTTCTGCACATACAACAGTCTTTCCATCAATTGTAGCTACTGTGCAAAGTGGTCTTACAACAGGTTCCATCTGCAAACTTTGTTCCATTATCTTTTTTTGCAAATCAGAAGCATCATAAACTCCACAAATATCATAATTGTTATTTTCATCAATTCCAAAAATTATCTTTCCTCCATTCTCTTGATTAGAAAATGAAGATAGAGTATCAAAAATCTTAGGACAACCTTTGGCGGCAGCTTTTAACTCAATATAGTTACTTTCACATTTCTTCTTCCTTATGTCATTTACAAGCATTATAAGTTCATTTTCAATCATACTATTCACCTTCCATAATATAATTATGTGAAAATTACACTACCATGTCAATAAAAATTCTTATAAAATCATTATTTTTCTCATAATTTTATTTATTTTCTTATAGTTTCTAATAAAATATTATATTTTTCTTATAAATTCTAATAAAATTGTTTTATTTTCTTATAAAATTATTGATTAATAAAACTCTATAAAAAATTCAAAACTAATCTATTTATATTATTATTTATATAGTATTCTAATACATCCTTGTCTTTTAAAAGTGTATCATCAAAAGCAAAAAGTGAATTATATTTTCCAATCATTTTTAAATGCTTTGGATATAAAAATACATACTCTCTACAATACTTAGGGCAAACTTTTACTAACTTTTGATTACCTCTATTCATTGTTGTACACATAGCATATAATGGACAATACTGAGAAGAATTTGTCATATAAAACGGAAAATGCAAACTATGTTTTCCTTCTGGTATAGCTATTTTATAATTGCAACTTTCATATTCATATCTTTCAATATTATTATCTTTTAAAAATTCTCTAAACTTCTTGTTATTTAAACTGTTTAATGATAAGAGTTCTTTGTTTTTCTCATATCCATTTTTATAAATATATCTTGGGTCTTTTTTTCTTTTATTGAGTAAGTTTCCTAAGCATAATGTAAAATAATTTTCCTTACTTTTAAGAAGCTTTAACATGCCCCAGTCATTTATAACAATTTCAATTTTGAAATTATTAATTTTACACCAATCATAAACCTCTTCTATAATATCTTTAGTTTTTTGAATGTAACATTCTCTTATATATGTAAAACATAATGTCACATTAAGTGATTCTTCTTTAGCTTTTTCTAGCATTTTAATCAAATCATTTATGGATGGGAATAGATTATGGCAGAACTCATTTCCAATATAAAGTCTTTCTATATTTTTCTTAAAAAGCATATGATTCTCTAAAAAATTCTTTTTAAAATAGTATTCTTTAAAACTTTCTTTATCATTATCAATATATTTTTCATACAAATCA
>ONGV01000298.1 GCA_900317445.1 uncultured Eubacteriales bacterium
ACTTTAATTTCATTATTAATATACTTATCAAAATCATTAGCAGACATAAATGCTTTTTCTTTAGGAATTAAGTCTTGTTTATATAACTTATACAATTCTTTATTTTTTTCAATGTATAAATTATAAAGCCATCTGCATATACTAATAGATTGATTAATTTTTTAAATTTATTTTTTTGCTAACTTTATTTCTGTTTTATATGCTCTTTTCAAAACTTTTATATTCTCCTTAATTACATTTTTACAAAAACATAATTATCTCAATTACGTTATATTACATTTGATTATGTTTGAGTATATTTTTAATAACTATATAAAACCTCCTTAAAATATATAAACTATTATTATTATTATCTCATATAATCCCAAATTAACAAATATTTATATCAAAAAAAGCTATCAATTTTTTTGATAACTTTTTAGAGTTTTGACATATAAATGACACAAAATAATCATATAATAAAATCATAAAGTAAATATTTTTTTCATATTAATAAGATAATTTGTTTATCTTACCTAACTTATGTTAGGATTCCCCCATTTTAATATAACCATCTCCCCCAAGATGGAAAATCCCGAGGTTTCCCCCAATTCCTCGGGATATTTTTTTATTTATTATTTAAATTTTTAATAAAGAGTGTGGCATATAGGCCACATCCTTTATTACTTTATAGTATATTTCATTTCTTTTCTTAACACATTGCCATTTTCATCTTTTACATCTACATACAATGTTTTATTTCCTACTTTATTAGATTTCCATGTGCAACTATTTAATATTGAATAATTTCTTATTACTGCCCAGTTTCCTGTTGTATTGTCTTTTAATAAGAATTTGTATTGTAATACTCCTGTTCCACTTGCAACTGCACTTAAAGTTATTTCTGTTCCTCTTATTTGTGGTGAAGTTTTATTTGCAATAAAACTATTTATTTTTAAATTTTTATCTATTATTAAATAGTTAATGCCCTTTCTAATTGTATTTCCTGTACTATCTTTTACATCTACATATAATGTTTTATTTCCTGCTTTTGTTGTATACCATGTAAATGTATTTGAAGTTTCAAAATCTCTTAACTTATACCAATTGCCATTTTCATCTTTTATTATAAATTTATATTTTAGTTCTCCTTGTCCCTCTGCATCTACTCTTAAATTTATATAATTTCCTACAGTTTGTGGTGATATTTTATCTGTTGTAAAACTATTTACTTTTAATACTTTCTCCTCTTTAGCATATTTATAAGTTACTATTACTGTTCCATCTTTAAATAATCCTGATGTATTTGGAGTAGTACTAAAAAGTTTATATCCTTTTATTTCTTTTGCTGATGTTATATATTTATCTCCTATATTTCCAATTAACTCTAATGGTTCTGTTATTTCTTTATTTGTATCTTTATCCACATATTTTACTAATACTTTTCTCTTATATTTTTCTTTATCTAGTATTACTTTTAAAATTTTTGAATATTTATTACCATTAATGTCTTCTGCCTCTACTAAAATTTTATTTTCTCCATCTTGTAAGTTAATGGCTTTTATAAATTCTTTTTTAAACCCTTCATTATTTGTTGTATCAAAAGTTGTGGTAAATATATTTGACTTATTTATAGATAAGCTATAATCATTATTATCTTTAGCTATTCCACTTAAAATAAACACTTCATTTGAGGTATATATATATCCATTATTATCTTCTATCAAATTATTATAAGTTACTTCTGGAGCTTTATCATCATAATAAATTGTAGCTTTAAAATTAATATTTTGAATTTCTCCCCAGTCATATGCTATTATTTTAAAGTCATAAATATTAACTCCTTCTTTTACCATTACCTTCTTAGAAAAAGTAAAATCGTCATTTACCTTTACATCCTCTCCATTAACTTTAAAACTTACAGGCTTGCTAGTAAATGAACCTGATAAATTATAAGTTCCATCTTCATTTAAATCATCTTTATTAAGATAAATAGAATTATTTGATGTAAATGGGTCCTCATTAATATCTAATTGGAATATAAAAATATTTTGCAAATCCTGTCTTCTTTCATATATCTTTATTTGTTTCTTCTCACATCTATTTCCTAGTTCATCATATACATCTAACTCTATAATATTGATATTATTACAATCATCCATAGTTATTGTTATTATATTATTTTCATCTGAAGAAGCTACTACTTTTTTTCCTTCATACCCATAATTCACATTAGTGGCTATACATGTTGTTTTTGATATATCATCTACCTTTAATTTAAATGTAACCTTATTTGATTCTTTAAAAGCAAAATTACCAAGTTCATCTTTTTCACATATAATTTCATAAGATGGTGCTGTAGTATCTACTATTACATTATATGCCTTATTATATATACAATTATTGTTATTATCCCATGCCTTTACTTGTAAAACATTATTTCCTTCATTAAGAGAAAAATTATCTTCTATATTTAAATTATTTATTTTAACTTCTTTATCATTTATAGTTACCCTTGATACATCTTCTCTAATAGTTCCTTTAATATCATAATTTTTAGTATTAAGTCTTATTTCATCATATAAATTGTCAAATTGTATTGCATCAGTAACACTAGAATTAACCAATGCTCTAGAAATAGTTGTGTTTCCTACAGTATCTACAACTCCAATTGTAATACTTTCAAAGTCTCTTCCACCTAAATTTACTGTTTGATAATAAAATCCGTTATTAGATTCAACATTATTAAGTTCTATCATTTCACTATCATTTAAAGTAATAATCATATTCTTATTAGACACTTCTGAAAGTTCATCTTCTGCTTTCCATTGAATAGCATAGCTTGTACCACCAAGTTTTTGAATAGAAATATCACTTATTTTAGGTCCAGTTGTGTCAACCTTTAAAGGCATATCTATTACTTGTTCTTTAGCATTTTCTAAATATCCTTTTGCTTTAACTCTTATATAATATTGTCCATCT
>ONGV01000291.1 GCA_900317445.1 uncultured Eubacteriales bacterium
AAACATCTTTCTTATTGAAAGTAATCCTTCAACCATATTTGGTGATTTTTCTGGGTCTGGTTGGTGAAGCATACCTTTATATCCTTCGCCAGTAGTTCTAGGCTTGTTTGTGTATATTCTAGGTACTATGAAAAGTTTGTCTTTAACTTTTTCATTTACTTTTGCTAATCTATTTATATAGTCACATACTGAATCTTCATTGTCAGCAGAACAAGGTCCTATAATAACAACAAATTTGTCACTTTCTCCAGAAAATATTTTTTTAATTTCTTCATCTCTTTCAGCCTTAACCTTTTTTAAGTTTTCAGCTAGAGGAGTCATATCTATTATTTCCTCAGGAGATGGTAGTTTTCTAATGTTTGTAAAACTCATTACATAATCCTCCTATTTTACTGTCTAATATAATTATAATATAATTATTGTCAAAATTGGTCAAGTTTTTAAGAGGAATTAATTAAAAAAAGTTAAATATAAATAAGTACATTGCTTTTTCTAATTAGGATAATATAAAATTATTAAAGAAGAAAAATATTTATGGGAGTGAAATTTTAATGATAACTTTTGAAGAAATAAAAAATAATGAACATATAAAAACTTATATAAAAAAGGCAGATGAATCGTTAATAGCTTTAGGCTACACTGAGCATAGCTTTGCTCATGTTACTAAGGTTTCTGAAATGGCAAAAGAAATATTATTAAAATTAGGATATCCAAAAAGAGAAGCAGAGCTTGCACAGATAGCTGGTTATCTTCATGATATAGGAAATGTTATAAATAGGGTAGACCATGCTCAAAGTGGAGCAGTTATGGCATTTCGTATTTTGGATAAATTAGGGGCTGAGCCAGAAGAAATTGCTACTATAATAACAGCTATAGGAAATCATGATGAAGGAACAGCAGTTGCTGTAAATCCAGTAGCAGCTGCATTAATACTTGCAGATAAGACTGATGTAAGAAGGTCTCGTGTAAGAAATTCTGATTTATCTACATTTGATATACATGATAGGGTAAATTATGCAGTAGAAGAATCATCAACAACAATATCAGAAGATAAAAAAGCAATAATATTAAATTTAAAAATAAATACAAAAATTTCTTCAGTTATGGATTACTTTGAAATATTTTTAGACCGTATGCTGCTTTGTAGGAAAGCAGCAGAAAAACTAAATCTAAAATTTCAACTTATTATAAATAATCAAGTTCTTTTGTAATAAAAAAATTATACTTCATCTTTATCTAAGGTCATTAATTTTATAAGAGATTTTACCTTTGGAGAAAATTTATATAAAAGTATAGCAAATAAAAGTAAAAAAACCATAAAGTTAGATACAGCTAAATCAAATCTATCAAAACTTTTTTCAGAAGTATTACTACTTCCAGATGAAGAATTATTAGTATTCTTACTTGAAGAATTTACAGTAGGAGTAGCTATTTCATATTTATCTTTATCATTTGATGATATTTCAGAAGAAGTACTTGTTGATGTAACTGTCTCTAATAAAGCAGAAGAAGTAGATGTTTCTAAGTTCTTTTCTGCAGAAGAAGTCTCAGAAGAAATATTATTTTCTGGTGTATTTGTTTCTAAAGAAGAACTTTCAGTTTTATTATTTGTATTATCAGAGACATTTTCATTTGTATCATCAATGTTAGGAGTATTTATATTATTAGAGTTATCTGAAGAAGGATTAATAGTTATAATTTCATCTTCCTCACCTTCAGGAACTATGTAGTCATTTAATTTAATAACCTCATAAGAGTTATTTTGTGTTTTATAATTAGTATTTTCTAGATATTCAGAAAAATTTCTGCTATTTAATGCATCAGCACTAACATAGTATTTTCCTGATAATAGTATTGTAAAAGTTATAAAAAAAGTTAATAATATTTTATTTATATGTTTCAAGACTATCCCCCCTATTTAAGTATTATATCACATAATAAAGAAAATTTTATTAGAAAATATAATATAATGGAAAAATAAGTGGCTAAAAAAAGAATTTTTGATATATAATATATATATTAAGAAGGAGGCTGATTATTATGTTAAAAAATTTAGGCGAAGATTTAAAAAAAATAATGCTTGCAGGAATTGGTGCAGTTGCAATTACATCAGAAAAGTCAGCAGAATTAATAGATGACCTTGTAAAAAAGGGGCAAGTTACTGTTGAACAAGGAAAAGAACTTAATGAAGAATTAAAAAGAAATTTAAAAACAAAGGTTCAAGATGCAGTAAATGGACATGTAAATGTTACAGTTGTAGCTAATGAGGATGAAAATATATTAGATAAATTAGATAAATTAAGCGAAGAAGAACTTAAAGCTGTAAAAGCAAAGCTTGATGAAATTGAAAAAGAAAAAAATATTTCTACAGAAGAAAATGTTTCTGAAAATTAAAATGTTTATAAAAGTTATTAGAAAAAAGTTACAAAAAAACTTGAAATAATAATATGATTATGGTAGAATAGTAAAGGTAGAAATACAAAAATTTAATTAAAGATTTAGTAGATAATAATGCTCTCCAAATTTAGAGACTTAATTAATCGAATAGTCTTTAAAGATGGAGGAAATGAAAATGGAAGATAAGACTTTAGTATGTGTTGACTGTGGTGAAGAATTTGTATTCACAGTTGGAGAACAAGAATTCTACAAGGAAAAAGGATTTGAAAATGATCCTAAGAGATGTCCAAAATGTAGAAAAGCAAAGAAAGCAGCTCAACAAAACAGAAAGTAGTTTGAAAAGCTTAAAGGCCACAAGATTTATCTTGTGGTTTTTTTTATACTATTTTATACTATAAATTGAAAAAAATATATTAAAATCAGCTTTTTATGTAATAAAGAATAATAATATACTTAAAAACATAACAAGAAAAGTATATTATAATAGATAATAAAAAATAATATTAGTACAAAATGGAGGGAGAATATGAGCACATTCAATGTAGAATTAAAAAAAGTTGTTGATGATTCTTATGAAATAGAAATAGGTTTTGATTTAGAAGATAAACTTGTTAAGGATTTAAAATCAGGATTAGTTGGTAATATAAAAAAGTTTGCATTAGTAACAGATAGTAATGTAAAAGAATTATATGGGGAAAAAATATATGAAAAAATAAAAGAAGCAGGATATAATGCAGATTTATTTGTATTTGAAGCTGGAGAAAAAAGCAAAACAAGAAAAACCAAAGAAGAAATAGAAGATGCAATGCTAGAAAAGGGTTATCGTAGAGACTGTTGTATTATTGCAATTGGAGGAGGAGTAGTTACTGATTTAGCAGGTTTTGTAGCAGGAACCTTTGGAAGAGGAGTTCCATTTATTAATTATGCAACTACATTATTATCAGCTGCTGATGCTTCTGTAGGAGGAAAAACTGCTGTTGATACACCTCTTGCAACTAATCTTATAGGTTTATTTAACCAACCTAAAAAAGTTTATTTAGATATAAAGGCTTGGAACACCTTACCAAAACGTCAAATATGTAGTGGACTTGCAGAAACAATTAAGCATGCTTGTATAAGTGATAAAAACTTTTTTGAATACATAGAAAAAAATATAGAAGAAATTTTAGCATTAAAGACAGAAGTTTGTGAACATATTGCAGAAGAAAATTGTAAGATAAAATATAAAGTTGTAATGAAAGATGAAAGAGAAAGTGGTTTAAGAGAAATTTTAAATTTAGGACATACAGTTGGAAGAGCAATTGAAACAGTAAGTGAATATAAGCTTTTACATGGCGAAGCCCTATCAATTGGTCTTGTGGCAGAAGTTAAGCTTGCTTATAAGCTTGGATATGTTACAGCAGAAGAAAGAGATAAGGTTATTAATTTATTAGAAAAAGCAAATCTTCCAATTACAATTCCAGAATATATTGATAGAGAAAAATTAGTTAAAAAGCTTTATACTGATAAAAAAGTAAGGGATGGAAAACTTAGATTTGTTCTTCAAAAGGGTATTGGAAATGTAGTTGAATTTGAAAATGGACAATTTGCAACTCCAATTTCAGAAGAAGTAGCAAAAGAAATAATTTATGATATTTAATTAAAAAGAAGAGAGTAATAAACTCTCTTTTTTTATTAAATAAAAAAAGATAAAATAAATGCTAAGATACATTTATTTTATCTACTTTATGGCTGAGGTAGTAGGATTCGAACCTACGATAATCAGAGTCAGAGTCTGACGCCTTACCGCTTGGCCATACCCCAAAGACAATAAATATTATATCATAGGGTAAGAAAAAATCAAATATATTTAAAACTATAATTAACAATAAAAGATAATAGTAAAAATATTTTTATAAAAAATTTAATATTAATAAATTTGTAAGGAAATAAACAATGATTTATGTAAAATAAAGGGATTTACATACTTGACTAACAAGTATATAAACTGTTAAATTAATAATATATTTAGTTTGATTTAATTTATGGGGTGAGAACATGAAAAAGATAATAGCTATTGTAACATCAGCAATATTATGTTTTAGTTTAGTAGGATGTAAAGGTTCTAATAAAGAAAAAGAAACAAATACTGCAAATAATAATGAAACAACAACATCTACAGTAGCACAAAAAGAAACAAAAGTTTTTAGTGAAGAAAAAAAAGTTGCTACCTATGATAATTTTTTAAAAGTTGAAGTTGGAGAAAGTTATGATGATACAGTAAAAGAATTAGGAGAGCCTAACAAATTAGTAACTGAAGGAGATACTAATACATATTTTTGGACATTAGAAAATGGTGGAAGTATATCAGTTATAGTTGAAGATGGAAAAATTGTTAGTATGTCTCAAGGTTTATTAACTGGAGAAAGTACAGGTATAACTATGGAGCAATATAATCAACTTCAAGAGGGAATGACTGTTGAAGAGGTACAAGCAATTGCAGGGTCAGGAACTTTAACAACAGAAGAACAAATGGATGGATATATAAGAAGCTTTTATTCATATAGAAATGATGATGATTCTACTGCAGTAATAACTTATCATGATGGAAAGCTTTATTCAAAGTGTCAAAATAATTTAGATATATAAAAGATAATATATTATTAGTTTATAATAAAAGGTTGTTTTATAAAGAAATTTATATATGATTAAAATTTCTTAATAGAACAACTTTATTATTTTATATTTAAAAACATTTTTAAACAAATTAATATTTTTTGTTGAATATTATTTAATTGTTAAGTTAAAAAGTTTAATTTGTCTTTTTTTAAGTTAAATAATAGAAATAATTATAATAAATAGTTGAGAATTATTTTGGAAACGATTATAATTAATTCGTATAATGAAAATTATATAAAGTTATAAGGAGGAGAGGTTATGGAAAAACTTAAAAAGCATGGTCTTAAACATAAGTTAAGTATAATTATGGCAGTTATATTTTTCTTAGGTTTAATACCAGTAAAAAACTTAATTGCTACAGCTACTGAATCTTTAGGAGCAGTAGTTAATCCTGATGGAACAGTAACAATAAGTTATCAATATAATGGTGATGAACTTTATATTAATGGGTCATTTACAAATTGGCAATTTACAAAAATGACCAAGGGAGAGGATAATGTATTCTCTTATACAACAGAGGTTTTAAGCCCAGGTTCTTATGAGTATAAATTCTCACCAGAAGCAGCATGGGGAAAAGATTTTAACCAAGATGGAGAAACAGATGGAGCACCAAATAGTAAATTTGAAATTAAACCTTTAGGTGCTACTTTAAATGGTGATGGAACTGCTACATTTAGAGTAAGATATGATGGAGATGAATTATATCTTGTTGGAAGCATGAACAATTGGACAGAAGCAATTCCAATGACTAAAGGAACTGATGGAGTATTTGAAACTACTATTGATGTTGAAGAAGGAAAAACTTATGAATATAAGTATAAAGTAACAGCTGATATGTCAGATTGGTCAACTGGTTCATTTAACCAAGATGGTGGAGAAAGTAATTCTTCTTTAAAAGTTCCAGGAAAAGTAACAGCATATGCTCCAGTATTTAATGGAGATGGAACTGTAACTCTTTCTTATGCTGATGTAAGTGCTTCAAGCGTATATTTAGCAGGTGACTTTGTAAATGAAGTTTGGAATCCAACAGGTCTTGCAATGACAAATAATGGTGAAGGATTATGGACTATTACAATAGGACAAGATGAATTAAGCAAATATTCAACTGGTGACCAAGTACAATATAAATTTGTTGTTAATGGAACTCAATGGATAACAGATCCAAGTAATACAGAAGTAGCAAATGGAAACTCTGTATTTACTTATCAAAAATTTGATTCTGCTTCAGCACCAATATTAAATGCAAATGGAACAGTTGTATTTAGTTATAAAGATGATTCAGCTTCTTCTGTATCAGTTGCTGGAGATATGAATGGTTGGAATTCAACAGCAAATCCAATGACAAAAAATGAATTTGGAGTATGGACAACAGTTTTTGAACCAATTGAAGGAACTACACAAATTGTATATAAATATGTAGTTGATGAAAGTAATTGGGTTCCAGATCCAAATGCACTTGATTCTATAGGTGATGGATTTGGTGGTTCAAATTCAGTATTTAATTTAACTAATCAAGTAGTTGAACACAAAAAGGTAATATTAAAATATGTAAGAGAAGATGGAAATTATGATGGCTGGTGTTTATGGAACTGGTCAACAGGTTTAAAAGAAGGAAAAGTAGATTTTGAGGTTAAAGATGGAGTTGCAGTTGCAACATTTGATGTATCTGATGATTGTACAAGCGTTGGATTTAAGATAATGAAAAACAATTGGGCAGAAGTTGATATAGATTCAGATAGATATATAGAAGTTGACCAAAATTCAATGGTTACAAAAGTTGTTGTAACAAGTGGTCAATTAGATATGTTTGTAGTACCTCAAGTAAAAGAATTAGAAATAAATCCAGGAAGATTTGATTTTGAATTTAGAGACAATGATTTATATAAAGAAGATGCTCAAGAAACTATTGAAAGTGTAAAAACAGTTTTAACATATGAAGATGGAACAGTTAATGAAATTCCAATGGAATATGATAGCAAAAACGAATATTTCAAAGGTTCATATTTAAATGACAACTTAAAAGAAGGAACTTATTCATATAAGTTTGTTGAAGTTGTTAATGGTGAAGAAAAAGTAAGTGAAGAAAAAACTTTTGAATACAAAGTAAGAGATATAAGTGTAAAAGCTTCAGTAGATCCTTACAATGTAACTTCTAAAGATAATGCAGTTGTTTCAGTTGAATTAACAGGAAAAAATATAGACAAGGATTCAATAAGAAAAGTTTATATGGATTTATCATCAGTAGGTGGTAAGGCAGAAACTAAAATGGATTTAAGCTTATTAGATAATGGTAAGTTTAGACAAACAATTGCTATAACAGATAGCACAACTGCAGGAGTTAAAACTATTCCTGTTGTAGTAGTGGATGTAAATGGACAAGAACACAAAACTACATTTGAAATTAATGTAAAAACTAAAGTTTCATCTGGAAGCAATTTAGACTTTGATTTTGATGAAGCAAGTATATATCAAATACTTACAGATAGATTCTTAAATGGAAATACATCAAATGATGATCCAAATGGAAATAATTATGACAAGACAGCACCATATACTTATCATGGTGGAGATTTTGCAGGAATTACTGAAAAGATTAAAGATGGATATTTAACTGATTTAGGAATTAACACAATATGGATTAGTCCAATAGTTGAAAATACAGATGTATCACAAGGTTATGAAGAAGATGGTGGACAATATTCATATCATGGATACTGGGCAAAGGACTTTACACTATTAGATCCTCACTGGGGAACTATGGAAGAGTTTAAGGAACTTATAGATGTTGCTCATGAAAATGGAATAAAAATAATGGTTGATATAGTAATTAACCACTCTGGATATGGAACAGAAAAACTTTTTGGAGATATGCTTAGAAGTGAAGATGGTGGCGATATTTACACTAATGCTTCATCAGGATTACCAGACTTTAGAACAGAAGACCCAGCTGTTAGAGCTAAGCTTATAACATGGCAATTAGATTGGTTAAATAAGGCTAAGACAGAAAAAGGAAATACAATTGATTACTTTAGAGTAGATACAGTAAAACATGTTGAAGATGCAACTTGGAAAGAATTAAAATCAGAATTAACTAAAGCAAATACTCAATTTAAGATGATTGGTGAATTCTATGGTGCAGACTACAACACAGATGGTGGACAATTACAAAGTGGACAAATGGATGCTTTACTTGACTTCTCATATAAAAACTATGCTACTAACTTTGTAAATGGTAAAATAGAAGATGCAAGTAAGACATTAGATGAAAGAGCATCAAAATTAAATAATTCTTATCTTTTAGGACAATTCTTAAGTAGCCATGATGAAAATGGATTCTTAACTAGAGTTGATAATAATTTAGGAAAACAAATGGCAGCTGCCTCTCTTCAAATTACTGATAAGGGTATTCCAGTAGTTTACTATGGTGAAGAACTTGGAATGACTGGCTTAAATGGAATGGAAAATAAAGATGGCAACCGTTATGATATGGACTTTAGTAAAGCAACTGATGATAATGTTGTTTATAACCACTATAAGAAACTTTTAAATACTAGAGAAAGATATTTAAAAGTATTTGCTAAAGGTGATAGAAAAACTATAGCTGGAAGCGATGTAGAAAAATTCTCAGCATTTGAAAGAAATTACAACGGACATACTCTTCTTACATTAATAAATGTAAGTGATGAAGCTAATAATGTAACAGTTAAAACTTCATTTAAAGAAGGAGAAGTTCTTGTAGATGCTTATAATAATGATAAAGAATATGTTGTTGGAAAAGATGGAGAAGTAGCTATAGAACTTGCTGGAATGCAAGAAGGTGGAACAGCTATTTTAGCTCCTAAAGGATTAGATGAAGACTTAGACAAAGAAGATGACAACAATAATGATAATCCATCAATAGACGATAACAACAAAGATGATGACAATAACAATTCAGGAAATAACAACAATGGAAGCAATTCAAATAATAATGGAACAACTTCTAATGGAAATGGAACAAAGACTGGAGATTCTAATACTGGAATAGTAGTATTTGTAAGCATTATGTTCTTAAGTGCTGGATTAATAGTTTTCTTAAGAAAAAAGAGAGCTTAATAAAAATAATTAATTTAAAAAGACTGCCTTAAAATTTTTAAGGTGGTCTTTTTTTATAAAGTGAAATAAGGAAGGAAAAGAAAAATAATTTTGGTAGAAGTATATTAAATAAAAGTATATAATTAAAAATAACAGATTTTTATTAAATTATGGGAGAAAATTATGATTATTAATGATATACTTGAAGCTTTTAATAAAGTTAAAGAGAAAAAGCCTTTAGTTCATTGTATTACAAATTACATAACAGCTAATGACTGTGCAAATGTACTTTTGGCAATAGGTGCATCTCCTACTATGGCAAATTCTATTTATGAAGTTGAAGATGTTGTAAAAAATGCCTCAGCTCTTGTTTTAAATTTAGGAACCCTTGGAGATAATTCTATAAAAGCCATGATTAAAGCAGGAGTTTTGGCAAATAAAATAGGAGTTCCTGTAATTTTAGACCCTGTTGGAGTAGCTTCTATATCTCATAGAAAAGAAGCAGCCTTTGAACTTCTTAATAATGTTAAGGTTAATGTTATAAGAGGAAATATTTCAGAGATAAAAGCTCTTTGTGGTTTAAAAGGAATTGCTAAAGGAGTAGATTCTGATGAAGTAATAGGTATAGAAGATTCAAAAAAAATAGCAAAGCTTCTTTCAAGAAAAATAAATTCTGTAGTTGCAATAACA
>ONGV01000289.1 GCA_900317445.1 uncultured Eubacteriales bacterium
ATGTGCTAATGTGCCATTTAATACAATTTAGTATGAGGTAAAACGATATGAGGGTTAATTTTACACTAAATGAAGATAACATTAAAGATAAAGCTATAATAGACTTTTTAGAAAGCAAGTATAATGCAACTTATTATATAAAGAATCTATTATATGATATGGCATTAGGAAATTCTATTCCTATTATTCCAATACAAACAACAATAAATCAAGAGCAAAAACAAGAAGAATATGAGGAAATAGAAAATTTAAATGATATAGACCTATAAAACACAACCTTTATATGTGCTTAATATGTACATCAAAACATATAAAAGTATAAAAATATATAACGATAGCCTCGTTGAAAGGATGGAGTAGTGCAACGAGTAAGAAAGGAGAGTATGAGATATGGTGCTAAATTTGAGAAATGGAAAAGATGTAGGAGGAAGACCAAGGATTGCAGAATCTGAAAAAAGAGTTTATAGAATACCTCTTCAGGTATCTTATGCCGAAAGAGAAGATATAAAACAAAAAGCATATCAGATGAACATGAATGTTAACCAGTTTATTAGATATCTAGTTAGAGAAGCCTTTAAGGAGTTGAAACTATGAAATGGTTAATGATGATATTATTTAATTTAATTTTATACCCATGCTTTAAAAGTATTTGGAAAGAAATTGATGAAGCTAAAGAAACCCAAAAAATAGAACAAGAGAAAAAAGAGTATAAATGCAGGGGCTTAATGCGTGAGTGTATAATGGTTGATTTTACAGAAGAAGAAAAGAAAATGATTGAATTAATTGCATATAAAAATGATTGGTTAAATTTAAAAGATAAACAAATATTAAGAAAAATAGTTATGAATGAAATTTAAAGTAATACAATTAAAAACTAAGAAAATTAAAGAGTATATAAGTTAATTTAAATATAATGAAAAATAATACTTATTATGAATAAATAAGAGGTTTTACCGATAATAACCCTTTGTCTATAATATTGATATATAGTATTTAATACCGTTATATAAAATAACCAATATCTCATATACTAAGTTATTTTTCTTATTGTAGAATAAAAATATTATGATAGGTGGCAATAAATAATATGAATAAAAATGAAGAAATGTTAGAAGAAATGAAAGATAATCTAGCGTGTTGGATTATTAATAATAATGACAAAAGAGTTACTGTAGAAAATGAAACAACAGGAGAAAACAAAACAACAATAGTAAAAGATTTAGATATAAAAATAGGAAATAATTTTGAAAATATACTATTTTTTGATGAAAGCATTTATGATGCAGAATTAATGCTAAAAGTTGATGATGAAATACATAGAATTATGTTTTATTTATAAAAAAGGAGAGATATAAAAATGACAGATAATAATAAAAAAATAATTGAAATGATAGAAAATGCAGAGAACATTAACAGATTACCTTTATATGATGATTTTAAAAAAGCAATTAATGATGAAGATTTTGAAAGTTTATATGATGAAGATTATGATGAAATAGGCTGGAAAGAGATAACAATAAAAGATGGTACAAAAGTAATTTTAGAAAGAAATATAAGTGATAATAATTGTTTTAAGGATAGAGACCATTGGGATTTTTACCATATAGTAAATGATGATAGTTATATATGCTTAGAATGTGGATTAAGACAAAAGGTACATGAATATGGTTCTTTTTGTTCATCTGTATCATTACCAGCCGATTGGAATGAGCATGGAATAAAAGTATATTTACAAAGAAGGATTGAAAAAGAAGAAGAAAGAAGCAGAGAAAGTCGTTTAAGATATGAAGAAAGAATAAGATTATATGCTGATTGTAGTAACTGTATTCATATGAAACATGATGAATGTGAATATTGTAATGAAGAATATTCAGATGAATTTTGTGAGGATTGGGAAGAAAGATAAGTTAATAATAAAAATAAGGTTGGATAATATATGTCCAGCCTTTTTAAATTAAAAAAATAGGAGAATGATATATATGAGAAATTTATTAATAAAAAGTATAGATATAAAAAGAGAAGAAACAGAAATAAGAATGACAGATAATTATTTAATTTTAGTGTTAGAAAGATGGTTAAAACTAAATAATTATAAAGAAGAAAATATAGAGGATATATTGATAAAAGTAATGCTACAAGATAATGAATATATAGCATTAGATAATTTAAGAAATGGTTATATATATAAAGAAGAAAAATATTGTG
>ONGV01000288.1 GCA_900317445.1 uncultured Eubacteriales bacterium
TCATCTTTTACTAAGAACTTATATTGTAATACTCCTGTTCCACTTGCAGCTGCACTTAAAGTTACTTCTGTTCCACTTACTTGTGGTGACTTTTTATCTGCTACAAATGTACTTACAACTGGCTTTGCTATCTCTTTAATAGTATAACTCATTGACTTTCTTGTTACTTGTCCATTACTATCTTTTACATCTACATATAATGTTTTGTTTCCTGTTGCTTTTGTTGTCCATGTATATGTGTTTGATGTTCCATAATTTCTTAATACTGCCCAGTTTCCTGTTGTATTATCTTTTACTAAGAATTTGTATTGTAATGTTCCTGTTCCTGTTGCTTTTGCTGTTAATGTAACTTGTGTTCCACTTACTTGTGGTGATTGTTTATTTGCTACAAAACTATTTATTGTTGGTGCTACTACTGTTATCTTCTTATATTTATAAGTTACTGTTATTTCTTCTTTTGTAAATTTACCACTTGCATTTGATGGTGTTGAAACTAATTCATAACCTGCTATTGTTTTAGCTGTTGTTGTATAGTTTTCTCCTACAAATCCAGTTTCAGTTATTGAACTTGCTATTTCATTTCCAGCTTCATCTACATATTTTACTATTACTGCTGCTTCATCAAATCCTACTTCAGAATAAACGTAAGTTACTGTTATTGTTGATGCTGTAAACTTTCCTGTTGCATTATTTGGTGTTGTATTTAATTCATAATTTGGTATTGTTTTAGGTGTTGTTGTATAGCTTGTTCCTACAGTTCCTTTTTGACTTGTTGAAGCTGCTATTTCATTTCCATTTCCGTCTACATATTTTACTATTACTGTTCCTTCTGATGGTCCATTTGGATCTTCTGTAAGAACTTTACCATCCTTAACCCAAACTTCTCCTGTAGCATTATAACCACTACTTCCAACTCCTGATGGTTCTTGTGATGAGCCATTATTAAAAATTATTTGTCCTGATTCTGCTTCTGTTACTTCATAGCTCCACCAGCCATTTCCATCGTTAGTCATCTTAGCTCCTGGCCATGCTCCTGTAAATAACTTTGCAGTTCCTGATGATTCATCATATGCATAAATATTTACTGTTGACCAACTTGTATTATAATAATGTACTGTTAAACATTTTACTTCTTTTTCTTTATAGTAATAAGTTACAACTTTGTTTCCTTCAGTATAAGTTCCAGTAGCATTTGAAGGAGTTTCTATTAATTCATATCCTTTTATAGTTTTTGCTGTTGTAGTATAAGTTTTTCCAACTTTTCCTCTTAATGATTCTGAAGTTGCAATTTCATTTCCTGTTTCCTTATCAACATATTTTACTGTTACTGTTCCTCTTGGAGTATCATCTTCTTTATATGTGTAAGTTACTGTTATTGTTCCATCTGTAAATTTACCATTTGCATTTGATGGTGTACTTACTAATATATAATCTTCATCATTCATTGCTGATGTTGTATAAGATGTTCCTTCTTTTCCAGTTTTAGTTTCTGTCTTTATTACATCTCCATTTTGATTAACATGCTTAACAATTACTGTTCCCTTTTTACCTATTACTGTATTATCAAAGCTATTCTTTTCAACTAAAATCATAGCTGAACGTCCTGATAATTGAACACTTCCGCTTGCAGTTCCTAAAGATTCAACTCCTGCCTTAGTATCATTAGCAACAATTACCCAGTTTCCAGAAGGTAAATTTATAGTTGTATCATTTGAAGAAGCATTAAATAAACAAACTACCTTACTCCATTCTCCTGAAACATTATTGGTAAGAGAATATGCTATTTGTTGAGTTCCTGAAGTAGTTAACCATTGAATTCTATTTCCTGCTGATGTAGTTGGATCTCTAAATGCAGAGAAGTTCTTTCTAATTTCTATTAAACCTTTATAATAATTTACTAAATCACTATATTCCTTAACTCTCTTCCAATCTAACTTATTTATAGAAGCACTTGATTGATAACTATTATGATCTCCCATCTTACTTCTTGCAAATTCTTCACCTGCTTGGAAGAATGATGAACCTTGAGAAGTTAATACAATAGATGCAGATAACTTGTTCATTGCCACTATATCATCATATCTATTACCATTTTGACTTTTTCCCATAGTCATACATAAAATATCATAAAGTGCATGGTTATCATGACAAGATGTATATGTTATAACTTGTGAAGGTTGTTTAGACCAAATATTTTGATTTATATTACTATAATCTCCA
>ONGV01000287.1 GCA_900317445.1 uncultured Eubacteriales bacterium
TCTAAAATAAATTTCAAATCCTATTGTCATAATTATAAAAATTGCTATAAATATAATAATAAATGTTACCCATGAACCAATATTATCTTTAGGAAACCAATTAAAACAAATTGCACATATGCTTAATACAGCTAAAAATGGAATGATAAATATTATAAGCCTTGTACTATAACTAGCTTTTTTTATTAAAAAATTAGTAAAAGCTATACACTGAATTAATGAGCCTAATATAGAAAACAATAATATAGATAATATAGTTGTAATTTCTACAGATTCATTTTTAAATAATAAAGAAATAATCATAAATATAATCATAGAACTTGTAAACATAATGCTTACTGGTACTATACTTTTTGTAATATTTTTCATAACGTATTCCTCCTTAAATAAGACCTAATTTTTCTTTTATTGTATGAACATATTGTCTTGAAACATATAATCTTTCATCATTATTCATAGTAACTAACATTTTGCCTCCAAACTCAGGTCTTAAAGACTTTATTTGCCTAAAATTTATTATTGTTGATTTTGAAGCTCTAAAAAAATCACTTCCAATAAGCTTTTCTTCAAGCTCATATAATTTTAATGGTGTTTCATACACCTCTTTATTTGTATAAAAGAAAGTTTTTTTATCTACAGTATCTATATACAATATCTTTTGTGCATCTAATATAAACATTTCTCCATCTTTTATGCCAGTAATTTTCTTATCAAAAACCTTAAGCAAAGATACAATTTTTAATATACTTTCATCTGTTTCTTGACAATTAATTGTAACTTCTGTTTCACTTAGTAAAGGATTTTCATTAATGTGAATCTTCATTTTTACTCTCCTTTCAAGGTACCTTATAATGTTATTATATTGATAGTTAAATCTTCTTTCAATAAAAAACACCTATGTTGTAGATAATATGGAATAAGATGTATAATATAAGCATTAAACTGCAAAGGAGATTAAGATGAAGGATACTATTTTAGTTGTTGAAGATGAATATGATATAAGAGAATTACTAAAAGAATTTTTAACTGAGGCAGGCTATGATGTAGTAACTGCTGAAGATGGTTTAGATGCTTTAGAAAAATTTAAATCTTTTAATTATAACCTTATTATTTTAGACATAATGCTTCCTAAAATTGATGGATATGTTTTATGTGAAATAATAAGAAAAGAAAGTAATGTGCCAATAATAATGCTTACTGCTTTAGATAGTGAAGAAAATCAGCTTAAAGGTTTTGATTTAAATATTGATGATTACATTACAAAGCCATTTTCAATGAAAGTTTTCTTAAAAAGAGTTGAAGCTGTTCTTAGAAGGGAGAAAAAAATATTAGATGATACTATCATTTCCCAGGAAATAAATTATAAAAATATAAAAGTTGATACAAATGCTTTTTTAGTTTTTGTTGATGGAAATAAAATAGATTTAACAATAAAAGAATATGAGCTTCTTATTATGCTTCTTAAAAATAGGGGAAAGGTTTTATCTCGTGAAAATCTTTTAAGCACTCTTTGGGGATATGATTATTATAACGATAGCAGAGTTATAGATACTCATATTAAAAATTTAAGAAAAAAGCTTAATTCAGATTTTATTGAGACTATAAGAGGGGTTGGTTATGGTGTTGATATCAAAAATAAAAAATAGTATAAATAAAAAATTCTTTTTAATAACAAGTACAATACTTATTTTATGTTCTATATTTATCTATATATTTATTGTTTTTGCTATGCCTTATGCTTATAGAATCTATATAAATAAAAACATAGAAAAAATATGTGAAACTCTTCCTAAAAAATCAAAAGAAATTTATATTAATGATTTTAAAAATTTGATGGATGATTCTTTATTCTCTAATATTTTTTATGCTTATATATTGTTTGATGAAGAGGATAAATATGTAACTATTTTTGATTCTGAATATTTAACTTATACATATTTTACAGATAAACAAAATGATTCTTTAAATTTTACTAAAGAAGATTTTCTTCTTTCTTATAATCATGCTAGAGATAAACTAAATAGTGAAGAGCTTTTAAAATATTTAGCATCTGATACAAAATTAGA
>ONGV01000286.1 GCA_900317445.1 uncultured Eubacteriales bacterium
AATAAAACAATTAAAACACCATCTTTTCTAAATAAAGCTCTAGTTATGTTAGCTATTCCTGTATTACTTCTTTCTATAAGCATTATTTTAAATCCTTCAGTAGAAAGTTTATCATATAAAATAGTGAATTTATTTTTATCATCACCAAAACCAACTATCATGTTAAATAAAGGTCTGTCAAAGTTCATAATTCTTTCAATTTTAAGATTGTCCAAATTATCCTCTGAAGAAGTGTTTTCTAAATCCTTTTTAGAAACAAAGATTAATTTATCTAAATGGATTATTTCATAAAGATTAAGATCCCATTTTAATTTCATACTATTTGTTTCAATTACATTTAAAACATGCTCTAAAAGGTCTTCAAAAGATTCTGGAGTAGGTAAATCATAAGTATAAGATACAAATTCACCATTAGAATCAAAATACATCATAGTTGCATCTACATCTGGAGTAGAAAGGTCCATTGTAAGAACTAATCCGCTTTTATAAAAAACATGATAATCATCCTTTTCATATGAAGCACTAGATAAACTAAAGCCTTCATCATTTAATGTTGAATAAATTTTATCCATTTCTGCTAATATCATTTTAATCATCTCCCTAGTTTGAGTAAATATATTATAAATTATATCACAATTTTCTGAAAATTAAATAATTAACCATAATTTATTTTAATAATTTTGTTAAATATTTATGATATAATTTAAAAAGCATATATTAATATAAAAATTTAAAAGAAAACTTTTAAATATTATAATATAATTTGGAATAAAAAGAAATATTTTAAGATAAAAGTAATAAATAAATTGGAGAAAAAGTAATGAGTAAAGAAAATAAGTATTTTTATGTGGTAAATTATCCTCAATATGAAAAAGAATTATGTAAACTAGAAATAAAATCTTTGTTTAATTTAGAATTAGAAGGTAAGACCTTCTTTTCTAAAAAATATATTACACCAACAAGAAGTCCTTTTATAAAAGAATGTCTAAAGATAATATATGAAGAAAAATCTTTAAATATGATTATTGAAAATATAAAAAAAGATAAGTTATCTTATAATGATTTTAAGGTTTCTTATATAAGATTAGATGAAAATGAAATTTCTTATAAGGAAAGATTAAATGCTATGAGAGAAATAGGTCTTGTAGTTAATGGAGAACCAGATATGAAAAATCCTAAAATTACTTTAGGAGTAATTTTTATAAATAACAAGTGGTTTTTTGGTGAGTATGAAAAAAATGATTTTAAGTGGCACATACATGATAGTAAACCTTGTTCTTATTCAAATTCTTTAAGTGGAAGAATTGCAAGGGCATTAGTAAATATAGCAGTTTGTGATAATTTAAATACAAAGCTTATTGACCCTTGTTGTGGAGTAGGAACAGTAGTTATTGAAGGGCTTTCAATGGGGATAGATGTTAAAGGAGTGGAACTTAGATTACCTGTTGCAAGAGATGCAAAAAGAAATTTAAAGTTTTTTGGATATGATGATTGTATTACTTGTAAAGATATGCATGACATAAAAGAAAAATATGATGCAGCAATAATAGACCTTCCTTATGGATTATTTACTCCAACTACACTAAAGGAACAAACAGATATAATTAATTATTCAAGAAATATTACAAATAAATTAGTTTTAATAACCTTTGAAGATATGGATGAATATATAAAATCTGCAGGATTTAAAATAATTGAAAACTCCTTTGTTTGTAAAGGAAAATTTAAAAGGTTTGTAAGAGTCTGTATATAAAAAGACTGTTTTAAGTGGCTATTTTTTAGTCACTTATTTTTTATATAAGAAATTAAAAAAATTAGAAATATTTGTTTAAATTATTGACAAAAATAACTAAATGATATATAGTTGGTTACATAAGTAACTAACTAATTAACAAGGAAGGTGAAAAAATGAATTTTAATGATGAAACCCCAATTTATATTCAAATAGCAAATGCAATAGAAGATGGAATTTTAAATGGAATATATGAAGAGGAAAGTCAAATTCCTTCTACAACAGAGATTTCATTAAATTATAAAATTAATCCAGCTACTATAAGAAAAGGCTTTGATATTTTGGTAAATGAGGGAGTTATCTATAAAAAAAGAGGATTAGGAATGTTTGTTGTAAAGGGAGCAAAGGAAATGTTAAGAATAAGAAGAAAAAATGAGTTTTATGATAATTATATTGTTAATTTAATTGAAGAAGCAAAAAAACTTAAAATATCAAAAGAAGAGATAATAAACATGATAAAAAGGGGGGAGAAAAATGAGTAATATAGAGCTTAGAAATGTAAATAAAAGCTTTAAAGATAAGGAGGTTATAAAAAATATTTCCTTAAAAATTAATGGTGGAAAGATATATGGATTACTTGGAAGAAATGGAGCAGGAAAAACAACTCTTTTAAGACTAATAAATAATAGAGAAGTGTTAACTAGTGGAGAAATTCTTATAGATGGAGAAAATGTATATGAAAATCAAGAAGCCCTTTCAAAAATTTATTTAATGGAAGAAAAAAATTATTTTGAAGAGGATATGAAAATATCAAAAATATTTAAATGGACAAAAGAATTTTATAAAAATTTTAATATGGATTATGCATTAAATTTAAGTAAAAAATTTAATTTAGATATAAATAAAAAAATTAAAGAATTATCTACAGGATATAGTTCCATTTTAAAAATAATACTTGCCCTTTCTTCAGGAGCAGAAATATTGTGTTTTGATGAACCTGTTCTTGGTCTTGATGTAAATTATAGAGAGTTATTTTACAAAGAACTTTTAAAATTTTATGAAAAGACAGAAAAAACAATTATAATAGCAACTCACTTAATAGAAGAAATAGCTAATATTATTGAAGAGGTTATTATTTTAAAAGATGGACAAGTTATTAAAAGTGGAGAAGTAGAAAAAATATTATCATCAGTGTATTCAATAACTGGAAAAAGTGATGTTGTTAAAGAATATTTAAGAGAATATGTAAAAAAAGATGATGTAGTTTCTATTGAAGAAATGGCATCCTTTGAAAAAGTAATAATTTTAGGTGAAAAGGATTTATCAAAAATAAAAACATTAGGACTTAATTTAGAAAAGGTGGAGCTTCAAAAATTATTTATTAGCTTAACTAATAAGGGGGAGAGATAGATGGATAAAAGAATTTGTAAGTATGAAACAAGTAATGTTTTAAAATATGCTCTTTTATATTATGGAGCATTATTGATATTTTTTATTTTAGCAGTAGTAACAACTAAAAAGACATCATTAGAAATAAATGAAGAAGTAAATTTTGTGACTATGATTTTTTTAGCATCACAACCTTTATTAAGATTTAAAGGAGATTTTTATTTTTCTAAAATAAACAATATTTCAAGAAAAAACTTTATAAAGGGAACTTTAGAGAGTGGGATTTTGATATCTTCAATATTATCAGCTATAGATATTATTTTAATAAAAATATTTTCACTTTTTTCTAATAGTTTTAATATGTATGAGGTTTTTTTTCAAAATTTTATTGAAGGTACACTTTTAAATATAATTAAAAATTTAGTGGTTTCATGGATATACATTTCTTTAGTATATTTTCTAATCTATATTACATTTTTGTTATTTTCAACAATATATTTGAAGTTAAGTAATGAAATTAAAAAAATTTGGATAGTTGGATTGTTTGTAATTATATTTCTAATTACAAATTTAATAGAAGTACTTGCATCATCAACTGGATATGGAATTATTCCAATAGAAGGTATTTTATTATTAATTATTTTATGTGGAGTATTAATAATAATAGAATTTTTAATAAGTAAAGATTTACAAGAATCTATGACTTATATTAACAAAAAAAGACAGTAGTTATAGCATTATTTGTTGGAATGTTTTATTAATAAGTTAAAAGTAAATTTAAAGAAAGAGGTAAAAAAATGAAGCTTGAAAATAGGGTTTGTAAATATGAACTTAGTAAAATTTTAAAACCTATGATGATTTTTTATGGTATATATTTTTTTATAATAATAGTAATTAAAGTCTTAGGTTGTTTTTTAAAAGGGTTTGGTGGAACAACAAGTGGTACAGATTTAAGCACTGTAGTTTTTGTTGGAATTATAGCATTAACAATGCTAAAGCCAGCATTTAAATTTTTTCAAGGTAATAATATATCAAGAAAAAAGTTTATAGAAGGAACTATAAAAAGTGGAGTTTTTATTTCAATTATTATGTCAAGTATAGATTTAATATTAAAATTTACATTAAATGAAATATATCATTTGTTTTCTAAATTTTCAATTGATTATCTTGGTTATAATCATACTCTTTTTGAAAAGGTATATGAAAAGGGACTGTATTTACCGAAACTTACTAATATATTTATGGATTTTCTATTTAAATTTGGATTGTGCTTATTTGTATATATGATATGTTTATATTTTTCAACAATTTATTTTAAGTTAAGTTCAGAAAAAAAGAAAATATTAGCTATTGTATCAATTATTATACTTTTTGTTATTATATCATTTGATTCTATAAGGGCTATTATTTTAGGACTAATTGGGAATAACTACATTATAGAGCCAATAATATTTATTATTTTAGCAATAATTCTTATGATATTAGAATTTTTTATTTCAAAAGACCTAACAGAATCAGGAGAACAAATAAAGAAAAACAGAAAAACTTTCAAAATAGTTGGAGGAATTTTAATAATAGGAATAGCTTTATTTTTCTATATAAATAACTCAGATGGATATACTTATATTAAGTATAATGGAAACTTATATATAATAACAGGGGAAACTTCAGAGAATGTTGGAGAATATTTAGGTAAAGTAGAAAGTAAGGTACCTTTATTTACTAAGCCATTAATAGATAGTCAATCAAATGGATTCCCTATAGGAACAGAATTATATTCTGGAGGAAAAGGTGGAGTGAGTATGCTAGGTGAACAGACAGAATATATTTATGTTAAGTTTGATGAAAAATATTGGTATCTTTACAATTCTAAGACCATGGGTTCTCTTAATGGTTATAAGGTAAAGATAAGAAATGGAAAGGTTGAATTAGAGTAGTTTTAATTAAAATTTTTCTTTACAATAATATTAAAACATGATACAATACTTTGGTAAACCGCTCACGGAATGGTTTTTTATAAAACAAATTTTAGAGATTTGTACCAATAGTGGCGAGTCCGTTATGAGGAGGTGTTTTTAATAATGTACGCAGTAGTTAAGACAGGTGGAAAACAATACAGAGTTCAAGAAGGAGACGTTCTTTTCGTTGAAAAGCTAGATGCTGAAGTTGATTCAACAGTTGAATTAACAGAAGTTTTAGCTGTTGGAGGAGAAACTTTAAAGGTTGGAACTCCAGTAGTTGAAGGAGCTAAGGTTACAGCTAAAGTTGTAGCTCAAGGAAAGGCTAAGAAGGTTATAGTTTTCAAGTATAAGAGAAAGAAGGACTACAGAAGAAAGAATGGTCACAGACAACCTTATACTAAGATTCAAATCGAAAAGATCGAAGCTTAATTCTTATGATAGAAGTTAAAATTAGATCGAATCAAGGAAATATTTTATCCTATGAAATAAATAGTCATGCTCTTATTAATAGAGAGGCTATAATAGCAGGAGAAGCTTATGATATGGTATGTAATTCAGTATCAGTTTTATCTCAAAGTGCTATAATTGGTTTAGATGAAGTTTTAAAACTTAATGTAAATTATGAAATTTCAGATGGATATCTTTCTTTAAATCTTGACGGTTTTACGAGTGAAGAAATAGAGAAAGCTCAAGTTATCTTAAAAACTTTTGAAAAGAGCTTAGAAAGTGTAATTTTAAGCTTGGATGAAATGTTTGGGATTAAAAAACGTAAAGAATATATAATTTTATTAAAAGAGGAGGTGTAGACCATGTTATTAATGAACCTTCAATTATTCGCTCATAAGAAAGGGGTTGGTTCTTCTAAGAACGGAAGAGACTCTGAATCAAAGAGACTTGGTGTTAAATCTGCTGATGGACAATTTGTTTTAGCTGGAAATATCATAGTTAGACAAAGAGGAACTAAGATTCACCCAGGTGAAAATGTTGGAAAAGGTAAAGACGATACTCTATTCGCTAAAATTGACGGAGTTGTTAAGTTTGAAAGAGTAGGTAAGGATAAGAAAAAAGCAAGTGTTTACCCAGTAGACGTTGAAGAAATAGCTGAATAATTTATTCTTATAATTAAGCATCCTTAAGTTTTAAGGATGCTTTTTTAAGTATTTAAAGAAAATAGAAGATTATAGATAAATATGTAAATATTAATAAAAATTTAAATAATAATTTTTTTATAGATGATATAATAAGTGTACATAGATTTGGTAACACTATAAAGAAAAGAGTTTTTGTAAAAGAGAAGGTGAAAAAAATGTTTATAGATAAGGCTAGAATTTTTATAAAATCTGGTAAAGGAGGAGACGGAGCAGTTTCCTTTAGAAGAGAAAAATATGTACCTCTTGGAGGACCAGATGGTGGAGATGGAGGAAGAGGTGGAAGCATTGTATTTAAAGTAGATACAGGAATGACAACTCTTCTTGATTTCAAGTATAAGAAAAAATATGTAGCAGAAGATGGTGTTAATGGTGGAACATCAAAATGTTATGGAAAAGATGGAGAAGACCTTGTTATAAATGTACCATTAGGTACAATAATTAGAGAAGCTTCAACAAATAAAATTATTGCAGACCTTTCTCATAAAGATGATGAGTTTAAATTCTTAAAAGGCGGAAAAGGTGGAAAGGGAAATGCTAAATTTGCTACTCCAACAAGACAGGCACCTCATTTTGCTGAACCAGGAATGCCTGGGGAAGAAATGTTTGTTATTTTAGAGTTAAAGCTTCTTGCAGATGTTGGTTTATTAGGGTTCCCTAATGTAGGAAAATCAACATTTTTATCAATGACAACAGCAGCTAAGCCAAAGATAGCTAACTATCACTTTACAACAATAAGACCAAACTTAGGTGTAGTTAAACCAGAAGGAGCTCCAGCTTTTGTTATGGCAGATATTCCAGGAATAATTGAAGGGGCAGCAGAAGGTGTAGGCTTAGGAATTCAATTCTTAAGGCATGTTGAAAGAACAAGACTTTTAATTCATATTGTTGATATATCAGGTTTAGAAGGAAGAGACCCTTTTGAAGACTTTGTTACAATAAATGAAGAACTTAAAAAGTATTCTGTGAAGTTATGGGATATACCTCAAATAGTTGTAGCTAATAAGTGTGATATGCTTTATGATGAACAGGTATTTGAAGATTTTAAGAAAAAGGTAAATGAATTAGGTTTTGATAAGGTATATAAAATGTCAGCTGCTACAAGAGATAATGTAGATGCTGTAATAAAAGAAGCTGCAAGAATGCTTCAAGATATTCCAGTAACAGACCTTATTATTTCTGATGAAGAAAGATATATACCAGAAGATAAGAAATTTACTTATGAAATTAGAATTGAGCCAAATGAAGAAGGTACAAATACTTATATTGTAGAAGGTTCATTTGTAGATAGATTATTAAGTGCTGTTAATGTAAATGATGCAGATTCTTTAAGATATTTCCATAAAGTATTAAATAATAAGGGAGTATTAAGTGAACTTAGAGAAATGGGCATTGAAGATGGTGACATGGTAAGACTTAATGATTTTGAATTTGAATATGTATTATAGGAGTGAATAAAATGCTAACAGGAAAAGAAAGAGCATATTTAAGAAGA
>ONGV01000284.1 GCA_900317445.1 uncultured Eubacteriales bacterium
CCTAAGTTACGATATTTATAATAAAAATGTGCAAGGGTTAAGCATATTATAAATGATGGAATAATACATCCAAGAGTACATATAATTGCTCCTAAAGGACCTGCAAGTCTTGTTCCAACAAAGGTTGATGAGTTAATTGAAATTGGACCTGGAGTCATTTCTGCAATAGTGATAAGATCTGAAAATTCTTCTAAAGTCATAAGACCATATATATTAACAATTTGTTCTTGTATTAAAGGGATTGCAGCATAACCTCCTCCTACACTAAATAATCCAACTTGAATAAAGGCAAAAAATAATTTAAGAAGTAACATTACTTAGCACCTACCTTTGATTTAAAATGTGTTATAAAAATATCTAAAATTCCTATTCCTAGACATACAAATATTACAACCATTGCACTAACTCCTAAGAAATATGTAGAGATAAATGCAATTATCATCATAGTTATGTAAAGAGTGCTCTTAGTTTTTAGTACATTTTTAGCAAGATTAATAGTTACATCCATAATTACAGCAGCAACTCCAGCACGCATTACTTGAAGGGCAATAGCAATATATTTATTTTCACGAAATTGAGTATAGAAAATAGAGATTATAGAAATTATAACCATAGGAGGAATTGCTGTTCCTAAAATAGCAACTAAAGCTCCTAAAATTCCATACATTCTATATCCAATAATAACTGAAGCATTTATTGGAAGTGGACCTGGAGATGATTGAGTTATTGCAGTAATATCAAGCATTTCATCTTCTTCAAGCCACTTAAGTTCTTCTACAAATTTTTTTTTCATAAGAGAAACTATCACAAAGCCACCACCAAAAGTACAAGCACTTAATACAAACATAGATTTAAATAATTGCCATAAAATTTTCGGATTTTTTTTATTCATATCAACAAAACCTCACTTTCAAATACAATAATAGCATTTCCTTTATGATATTTAAAATACATTAAAATTATAAAAATGATAGGTAAAATAAATCAAAAGAACTTTTTATTTAACATCCTTTTAAATCAAAATTAATTTTTTACATATAATTTACAATTTAAAGAAAATAATTCTATTTAAATAAAAATATAAAATCTTATTCTAAGAAAAATATAGAATAAATGTTAAAATATTAGTATAATTAGATAGAATAATATTATTTTAAGGAGGAAATAGATGGGGGATAATAATGAATTTGAAAACAATGAATTTGAACAGGAGAACCAATGGCAAGCTGGATGTAAATGCTGTGGAAGTCCTATTGTACAAGACGGGTATAATTTAGAGTTATGTGAAGAGTGCAGAAAGAAATTATCTAAAAGACCTATTCCAAAGAAATTTTTATTTTTAGCAGCAGGGATACTTATAATATTAGTAATTTCATTATTTAAATTTCCAGGATACATAAATGCAGGAATAGAATTTAAAAGAGCAGAAAAAGCAATTGATGAGCATAAATATGTAACTGCTATGAATTATTATGAAAATGTTGTTGATGAAAACTCCAAGTATGAAAATAAAATAAAGTTAATGGAGTTATACTACTATAATGGTTATATTTCAGAAGCTTATGATATTTATGAATCTTTAGTGGGAGAAAAGATAGATGAAGAATATTATAATAAAGCTACAAAAATAATGAATGATGTAGAAAAATATTATATATATAAAGATGAACTTTATGATAAGGTGAATGAAATTGAAGAGGGAGATTATGATAAGCTTCTTGAATTAATAAAGCCATATGTAGATAGTGACCCGAAAGAAATATGTGGTGCATCTACTATTATTGATATTTATATGGATAAAAAGATGTTTAATGAAGCAAAACCTATTGCAGAAAGAATAGTTTCAGAAAATCCAGATTATGATTATGGAAAATATGAGCTTTCTTTAATTTATATAGAACTTGGAGAATATGATAAAGCTTTAAATATAGCAGAGGATTTATTTTATTCTAATAAAGAGTCAATTTATGGTTATGTATGTAAATCAAAAGCTGAATTAAAAAAAGGGAATAATGAAAATGGATTGATAATAGCAGAAAGAGCATGTAGATTAGACCCATATAATAGCTTTGCAGCTACTAATTTGGCATTAGCATATCATTATAATGGAATGATAGAAGAAAGAGATTCAATGTACCAATATTGTATTGAAAGTGAATTTATAGAAAAAGATAATTATTTAAAATCTATATTTTCAGGAGAATATAAATGGCAAGAGGGAGAGAAGGAGGGAAATATATGATTATACCAGGGTTTTTAATTAGTATTTTAACATTTCCAGGAGTAATAGTACATGAAATTGCTCATCAGCTATTTTGTAGAATATGTGGGGTAGCAGTTTTAGATGTATGCTATTTTAAAGCTGGAAATCCTGCTGGGTATGTGGTACATGAAATTCCTAAAAAGCCTTCAACAAATATTTTAATTGGAGTAGGACCATTTTTTGTAAATTCAATTTTGGGAGCTTTAATAGCGCTTCCTGGAGCTATCCCAATACTTATATTAAAGGGAACAGCAGATTATGGATTTTTTGAAATGTTTTTAATATGGCTTGGAGTAAGTATAGCAATGCATGCATTTCCAAGCACAGGAGATGCTCAAAGTATGTGGAGTGCAATAAAAGGACCAGATTCAAGTCTTTTAACAAAGATAATAGGTTTTCCTATAGTAGGATTAATATATATTGGAGCCTTTGGTTCAGTTGTATGGCTTGATTTATTTTATGGAATAGGAATATGTGGTTTAATTCCTAATTTAATATTAAATATATTAGCCTAAATAATTAATAGTAAAGTAATGTATAAGCATAGTTTATTATTATATTCTAGTAATGACTATGCTTAAAGATAGTTCTTTTAAGATATAATATCCATTAAAGTTGAGGATTCAAAATATTATTTTTTTATTTATATTTATTTCTCTCATCATAGATTCACATAATTCTTTAGAGCAAGGTTTATAAATAGGTTGATTTAAAAGAAAAAACAAATTGTTGTATGTACTATCTATTAGATTATCCTGATGTGGGATTTTCAGGAAATAAGCAATACTAGAGAAACTTCAAACCATAAACAAAATCCAGTTCTTCTTCTATGTAAAAAAGAATGTACAGAGATTACTGGACTTTGTATTGGGTGGTGTTTATGTATAGTGGAGGATTTCAAACACAAATAGAAAAAGACCAGTTAGACCAAGTGTGTGTTGTAATGGAAATTAATCTTGATACTTTTTCATGAGATTTAAATACAGATGAAAGTTTTTATATACCTGAAGTTATTTTATCATGCTCTTTAGAAGGAACAGCAAAGTTATCACAACAGTTTAATAGTATAATAAGACATAATATTTGCAGAGGAAAATATAAGGTATCTAAAAGACCTGTATTAATAAACAACTGGGAAGCAACTTATTTTGATTTTGATGATAATAAAATATTAGACATAGTAAAAGAAGCTTATAAAATTGGAATAGATATGCTTGGATTAGATGATGGTTGGTTTGGAAAAAGAGATAATGATTTATCAGGATTAGGAGATTGGTATGTTAATGAAGATAAGTTTCATGAGGACTTAGCTGGGCTTATTAGTAAAATTAATGATATGGGAATGAAATTTGGTCTTTGATTTGAATCAGAAATGGTATCTGAAGATAGTGAGTTATATAGAGCTCATCCAGATTGGACAATTAAAATACCAAGAAGAAATCCTATGAGAAGTAGATATCAACTTGTACTTGATATGTCAAATTTAGAGGTAATAGATTATCTAAAAATAATATTGAATATGTAAAGTGGGATATGAATAGAAACTAGTAAAATATTTTAAATGTTTTACTAAAATAAGCCTTGAATTTTTACTAAAAATATATTACTATACAACTAACAATAAATTTAAGCTAATACAAAAAATAAATTATATAGGAGGAAAATATATGGAAAAGATAGTTGCTCAATTAGAATGGTTAGAAAATCCAGAAGTATTTGAAGTAAATAGGATGGAGGCACATTCAGATCATAAGTTTTATGAAAGTATGGAAGAATTAAAAAGTAAGAGTATGTTATTAAAACAAAGTCTTAATGGAAAGTGGTATTTTTCATATGCAGAAAATCCTAGTTTTCGTGTAAAGGATTTCTATAAAGAGGATTTTGATTGTACAGGATTTGATAAAATTAATGTACCAGCACATATTCAATTAGAAGGTTATGATAAGTGTCAGTATATAAACACTATGTATCCATGGGATGGTCATGAAGAATTAAGACCTCCTATGATATCTAAAACATATAATCCAGTAGGAAGTTATATTAAATACTTTGAAATTAATGATGAACTTAAAGATAAAGAAATAAGATTGTCTTTCCAAGGGGTAGAAACAGCCTTTTATGTATGGATAAATGGAAACTTTGTTGGGTATAGCGAAGATACCTTTACACCTTCAGAATTTAATATTACTGATTATATAAAGGAAGGTAAAAATAAAATCGCAGTAGAAGTTTACAAAAGAAGTAGTGCAAGCTGGATTGAAGATCAAGATTTTTGGAGATTTTCAGGAATATTTAGAGATGTGTTTATATATGCTGTTCCAAAGGTTCATATAAACGATATCTTTATTAAGACAGAATTAAGTAATGATTATTCTAAGGGACTATTAAAGAGTGAGTTAAAGCTTACTTGTGATGAAGGATATATAAATGCATATTTAAATGATAAAGAAGGAAACAAAGTGGCTTTAATTGAAGGAGTTAAAGTAGAAAAGGAAGTAGAAGTTAATCTTAATGTAAATAACATTAATTTATGGAGTGCAGAAAATCCTTATTTATATACTCTTTTTATTGAGATAATAGATGAAAATAATAAATTAATTGAAATAGTACCTCAAAAAGTTGGATTTCGTAAGTTTCAATTAGTAAATGGCATTATGCAGTTAAATGGGAAAAGAATAGTCTTTAAAGGTATCAATAGACATGAGTTTAATCCAGAACGTGGGCGTTCAATAACTAAAGAGGATATGCTTTGGGATATTAAGTTTATGAAAACTCATAATATAAATGCTGTTAGAACATCTCATTATCCAAATCAAAGTTTATGGTATAATTTATGTGATGAATATGGAATTTATTTAATAGATGAAGCTAATTTAGAAAGTCATGGATCATGGCAAAAGATGGGAAGCTGTGAGCCTTCTTGGAACATTCCTGGCTCAATACCAGAATGGAGAGAAGCTGTAGTTGATAGAGCAAAATCAATGCTTGAAAGAGATAAAAATCATCCATCTATATTAATTTGGTCTTGTGGAAATGAATCATATGCTGGAGAAAACATATTAGCTATGAGTAAATTCTTTAAAGAAAGAGATAATTCTAGGATAGTCCACTATGAAGGAGTATTTTGGAATAGAGATTTTGATGAAATTAGTGATATAGAGAGCAGAATGTATGCAAAAGCTATTGATATTGAGAAATACTTAAATAGCAATCCAAAAAAACCATATATAAGCTGTGAATATATGCATGCTATGGGTAATTCTTGTGGAGGTATGATGAAATATACTGAGCTTGAAGATAAATATAAAATGTACCAAGGTGGATTTATATGGGATTATATTGATCAAGCTTTATATAAAATAAATCATAATGGAGAAAAAGTATTAGCTTATGGAGGGGATTTTACAGACAGAGCAACAGATTATAATTTCTGTGGTAATGGTATTGTATTTGCAGATAGAAAAATATCACCAAAAGCTCAAGAAGTAAAATTCTTATATCAAAATATAAAGATAAATATAGAAGATAATGGAGCAAAAATAAGAAATGATAACTTATTTGTTAACTTAGATAAATATGAATTTGAATATTTAATGGAAAAAGAAGGGGAAATTATTCAAAGGGGTATACTATCAGTTAAAGGAAATCCAGGTGAAGAAGTTTATGTGGAAATTCCATGGAAAAAAGATTTAAAGGATGGAGAGTATGTTTATACTGTTTCTGCAAGATTAAAGAAGGAGGAACTTTGGGCAGAAAAAGGCTTTGAAGTAGCATTTGGACAAAGGTCTAAATTAATTAAATGTAAAGAAAAAGAGAATTTAGGAAAGCTAAATGTTGTTTATGGAGATGTAAATATAGGAGTTAGCTATAATAATTTTAATGTTATGTTTTCAAAGCAAGAAGGAGGAATTATTTCTTTAAGATATGATAATAAAGAATATATAACAAGAGTGCCAAAACAAGTTTATTGGAGAGCTTCAACAGATAATGATAAAGGATATAAGCATGATTATACAAGTGGAGAATGGGCATATGCAACTATATTTCAAAAGTGTATTAAATTTGAAATGAAAGTTTCAAAAGATAATACAAAAGCAAGTTTTACTTATACATATGAATTACCAAATATTAAAAAGAATTTAGTCATAGTAAATTATTTAGTTAAAGCACCAGGGATTATTAAGGTTAACATAAAATATAATGGAGCAGAAGGATTAAGTGAATTACCAGCATTAGGTATGAACTTTAAATTAAATAAGGAGTTTAATATATTTAATTGGTATGGTAATGGTCCAGAAGAAAATTATGTAGATAGAAAAGAAGGAGCAAAACTTGGTGTTTATTCAAAATTTGTAAAAGATAATTTATCACCATATTTAGTACCACAAGAATGTGGAAATTATACTGATACAAGATGGGTTGAAGTAAGAAACAATAAAGGAGAAGGATTAAGATTCTCTTATGAGAAAAAAGTATTTGAATTTAGTGTGTTGCCATATAGTACTATGGAACTTGAGAATGCAATGCATAAAGAAGAATTGCCTCCTATAGTATATACTTATGTAAATGTGCTAGCAAAGCAAATGGGAGTTGGAGGGGATGATAGCTGGGGAGCACCAGTATTGCCTCAATATTGTATTTCTTCAAGGGAAGATATAGAATATAGTTTTATAATATCAAATATACAAGTATAAATTAAAAAACTAACAAAGCAGGGGTTATGTTGTAGATTTATTACAGCATAACCTTAAATTTTTCTAATAATTTCTTAATTATCAAATAGTGGTGAAAGATTGTTAAAAGAGTCTATTTATACAGAAGAAAAATTAATAAAAATTTTTAAAAAAATTAGTAAAAAAATTAGTAAAAAAATTAGTAAATATATTGACTATTTTTTTACTAAAAGTTATAATAAAAACATGATAACGATAACAAAAATAAAAAAGGGGAGATTAAAAATGAAACTTACTTCTAAAGAAAAATATTCATTTGGTATAGGAGCCATAGGAAAAGATGCAGTTTATAATATAGTTGCTGTATATTTTATGTTCTATCTGACAGATGTATTAGGAATTTCAGCTGGATTTATTGGAGGGTTATTTTTTGTAGCTAGAATTTGGGATGCAGTAAATGATCCTATGATGGGATTGATAGTTGATAATACTAGAACAAAATGGGGTAAATTTAGACCTTGGATTTTAATTGGTACTATAGTTAATTCAATTGTATTAATTTTCTTATTTACTGATTGTGGTTTAACTGGTAAATCACTTTATGTATATGTTTCAATTATGTATATTTTATGGGGTATGACTTATACTTTGATGGATGTTCCTTATTGGTCAATGCTTCCAAACTTAACAAGTGATAAGAAGGAAAGAGAAGAAATTTCAGTAATACCAAGAATATTTGCAGCATTAGCAGGTCTTGCTATAAGTAGTTTAGGACTTAAAATAGTAAGTGTTTTAGGTGGAGGAAATCAAAAGAAAGGTTTCTTATTCTTTGCAATACTTGTATCAATAATATTTATATTAACAATTACAATAACAGTTAAAAATACAAGAGAGCATAATTCATCTCAAAATCAAGAAAAAACTACACTAAAGAAAATGATACATGTTTTAGTAAAAAATGATCAATTGTTAGCATTTTTAGGGTTAGTTTTACTATTCACAATAGGACAACAAATAATAGCTGCTATTCAATTATATTACTTTAAATATGTAACAGGAACAGAAAAGTTATTTACAGTTTTTGTTTCATTCTCAGGTATTGCAACAATGTGTGGTTTATTTATATTCCCTAAAGTTGTAGGAAGTTTGTCTAGAGTTAAAGTTCATGTTTTAGGATGTGTATTACCTATATTAGGAATAGCATTATTATTAGTATCAGGAATAATAGCACCTAAAAATTTTTTATTAGTAGGAATTTCAGGAATTATTTATAGTTTTGGTGGAGGATTCTTTACAGGAAGTCAAACAGTTGCACTTGCAGATATTGTTGATTATGGTGAATATAAATTAGGAACAAGAAATGAAAGTGTTGTATTCTCAATGCAGACATTATTAGTAAAAATTTCAACTGCTTTTGGTGGATTATTAACAGGAGTAATTCTTTCTTTAACAGGATATGTTCCAAATCAAGTACAATCAGCTTCAACAGTAAACGGTTTAAGGATTGTAATGACAATAGTACCAATAGTATTTATTATATTAAGTGTTTTAGTATATAAAAAATTCTATAAGTTAAATGGGGCATTATTATCAAAAGTAATGTTAACTTTAGAAGAAAAGAGAAAAAATGAAGAGGGAAGATTAAATGTAGATATTGGAACAATATCAGATATAGAAAAAAAAGTAGAATTGACAAAATAAGTAGTTAAATGGAGGAAATAATATGATTGTAAAATGTATTAACAACAATGGCTTTGATAAGAAGATAACTTTAAATAAAGAATATGTAGTTATAGATGAAGAGCAAGAATATTATGTAATAATTAGTGATGATAATGAAGAAATAACATGTAATAAAGATAGATTTGTTGTAATTGTAGATAATAAGCTTACAAAAAAAATAAAGGCTACAATAAATGAATTAAATTATCAATTAGAAAATAATAGTAAAGATATAAAGCAATATACTATTAGAAAAAATTCAAAGGGAGAAATAAAAGAAATATTAATAAGATTTAAGTATAATAGTTAAAGAATTTGTTAAAGAAAAAACTAAGGAGTCCTTTTAAATATAAAAAGTATTTCAAAATAATAACAAAAAAATCATAGGTCAGTAGTTTATTAATGCTACTGACTATTTTTTTTATAAGTATTTGTTTAGAAAAAAGTATTAAGGAAATAATATAAATTGAAAAAAGTGTGTATGAATATTATAATTAGTTTATGAAAAGTGTAGAGAGGTAACAAAAAATGAAACGAAAAATAATGAACTGGTTATTGCAATGGAAAGAAAGCTTCAAAAGAAAGCCACTAATTCTTCAAGGTGCTAGACAGGTAGGAAAGACATATTCTGTTTTAACATTTGGAAAAAAATGTTATGATTCAGTAGCTTATTTCAATTTTGAAAACAATAAAGAACTAATAAAAATATTTGATAGAGATTTAGATCCAGAAAGAATAGTAAGGGAACTTTCAATTAATTGTGGAAAGAGTATTTTTAAGGAAAAGACCTTAATATTTTTTGATGAAATTC